>NZ_KB897822.1:60351-268118 GCF_000377185.1 Rhizobium sp. 42MFCr.1 | reverse complement strand
AGCATGGCGCCGAAGGTGTAGGCATAGTTCAGGTTGCGCGGAACCGGATAGGCGACGAAACTGTCATAGACCATGCGCGGCAAAGGCAGGCGCGCATCGATCCACTTCTCAAGGCCGGTTGATGGCTCGTAGCTGGAATGGCCACTCATAAATCAGTCCCCCTCAACCGATCTTGATTACTTTATCGGAAACGAACGAATAGGTCGGGATCGCCAGGTTCTGCGGCGCCGGACCTTTGCGGATGCGGCCGGCCGTGTCGTAGACCGAGCCATGGCAGGGACAGAACCAACCATTGTATTCGCCGGCCTGGCCGAGCGGGATGCAGCCGAGATGGGTGCACGAGCCGATCATGACGATCCAGTTTTCCTTGTCCTTGCCGGCCGAACGGTCGACGCCGGTCGCCTGCGCGTCGGACGGCAGGTTGGCGTTGCGCGCCACCGGGTCCTTCAGGTCGGAAAGCGGCACCTCATCGGCAGCCTTCACTTCCTCGGGCGTACGGTTGCGGATGAAGATCGGCTTGCCGCGCCACTTGGCCGTCAGCGACATTCCCGGCTCGAGGCTGGAAACGTCAACCTCGATCGAGGCCAGCGCCAACGTCGAAGCATCCGGACGCATCTGGTCGATAAACGGCCATGCAACCGCAACGGCCCCAACCGCCCCCGCCATGCCTGTGGTGAGATAAAGGAAATCACGGCGAGTCGGCTCGTTTACGGTTTCTTGCTCTGTGCTGTCTGTCACGCGTTTGACCTTTCGACGCTTGGATCGATCGCTTCGCCGACTGGCGTCCCCTTTGCTTAAGCAAGCGGCTGAACAGCGATTATGACCTCCATAGGTCGAAGGGCGCTCCCGGTATTTGCGCTCCCTCAAAGATCGGCTGCGCTCGCCCGGCCGCCCCGGCAATACAGCTCAACTTTCCTGCAGTCCTGCACGCAGGAGGAAGTGCAATTGAGACTTTGCGTCTCCAAAAACGTGTGCTACGATTTTTGCCGTGGGGGAGCCGCCATGACCGACCTGATCGACAAAGCTCCGAAGGAAATAAACCCCCGCGGACGGCGGCGGGTCGAACTCCTTGCTTTCCTCGTCTTGGCCTTTGGAATCTGGCCGCTCGTCGCCGTTGGCGTCGTCGGTGGATACGGCTTCCTCGTCTGGATGTTCCAGATCATTTACGGCCCGCCGGGGCCGCCTGCGGGTCATTGAGGGCGTCATGCGGACAGAGCCCATCTCACGTCGAGCGCTGTTTTTCGGCCGACCTGCCAAAAGAAATATCGGCATCTGTCCTCCTGGGGCGACGGCCGAAAGCCTCAACGCGTGCACGGGATGCGGGCTTTGCGCCGAACGATGTCCGACCGGCATCATCCGGCTTTCGGAGGGGATGCCTTCGATCGATTTCGCTTTTGGCGAATGTACCTTCTGCGGCGAATGCAGCTCGGTCTGTCCCGAACCCGTCTTTTTGACCGCGAAAGCCGATCGTTTCCCGCATGTCGCGGTTGTCGGCGACGACTGTCTCGCGAAGCGCGACGTCGCCTGCCAGTCGTGCGGCGAATGCTGTCCCGAGCAGGCGATCCGCTTCCGCCCGCGGATGGGCGGCCCGTTCGTCCCGGAATTGAAGGAAGCGCTCTGTAGCGGTTGCGGCGCGTGCCTCAGCATATGCCCGGTCAGCGCCATCGGCCTTCAGGCCCGCCAAGCGGAGGCCGCCGATGTCTGAGCAGCCGCAGCGCTATCATATTTCCAGCGCGGTGATCGCGACGGTGCCGGCGCGAACCGAAGACGTCCTGGCTGCAATCGCCGGGATGGAGAATGTCGAAGTCCATGGCCACGGCGGCGGCAAGATCGTCGTCGTGATCGAGGGAACGAATACGGGCATGCTAGGCGAATGCCTGACGCGCATTTCGCTGCTTGATGGGGTGATCACGGCGAGCATGGTTTTCGAGCACGTCGAGACAGAGGAGATGCGAAGCGATGACCGGAACACTGACGCGGCGTGACATCCTGAAGGCCCACGCCGCCGGCATCGCCGCGGCGACCGCCGGCATAGCACTACCTGCCGCCGCTCAGCCGGTACCAGGCGGCGTCGAGGCGCTCGAGATCAAATGGTCCAAGGCACCCTGCCGCTTCTGCGGCACCGGCTGCGGCGTGATGGTCGGCGTGAAGGATGGCAAGGTGGTCGCCACCCATGGCGACATGCAGGCCGAGGTCAATCGCGGCCTGAACTGCATCAAGGGATATTTCCTTTCCAAGATCATGTACGGCGAAGACCGGCTGAAGACGCCGCTATTGCGCAAGCGTAACGGCGCCTATGCCAAGGACGGCGAGTTCGAACCGATCACCTGGGACGAGGCGTTCGACGTGATGGCCGAGCAATGCAAGAAGGTGCTGAAGGAGAAGGGACCGACGGCCGTCGGCATGTTCGGCTCCGGCCAGTGGACGATCTTCGAGGGCTACGCAGCGACGAAACTGATGCGCGCCGGCCTGCGCTCCAACAATCTCGATCCGAACGCTCGCCACTGCATGGCCTCGGCGGCCTACGCCTTCATGCGCACCTTCGGCATGGATGAGCCGATGGGCGTCTATGACGATTTCGAGCATGCTGACGCCTTCGTGCTCTGGGGCTCGAATATGGCGGAAATGCATCCAATCCTGTGGACCCGCGTCGCCGACCGTCGTCTCGGTCACCCCCATGTCAGGGTTGCGGTTCTATCCACCTTTACCCACCGCAGCATGGATCTCGCGGACATACCGATGATCTTCAAGCCGGGGTCGGACCTGGCAATCCTCAACTACATCGCGAACCACATCATCCAGACCGGGCGGGTTAACCAGGACTTCGTGGATCGGCATACGCGGTTTGCCCGCGGCGTTACCGACATAGGTTACGGGTTGAGGCCGGATAATCCGCTGGAATTGAAGGCTGCCAATGCGACCGACCCGGCGAAGATGGAGCCAATTGACTTTGCCGCCTTCAAGAAATTCGTGTCCGAGTACACGCTGGAAAAGGCAGCTGAGCTGAGCGGCGTTGATGCAGGCTTCCTGGAGCAGTTGGCGGAACTCTACGCCGATCCGGAACGCAAGGTCATGTCGCTCTGGACGATGGGCTTCAACCAGCATGTGCGCGGCGTCTGGGCGAACCAGATGGTCTACAACATACACCTGCTGACCGGTAAGATATCGGAACCCGGCAACAGTCCCTTCTCACTGACCGGGCAGCCGTCGGCGTGCGGTACCGCGCGCGAGGTCGGCACCTTCGCCCATCGCCTCCCGGCCGACATGACCGTTACCAATCCCGAGCACCGCAAGCGTGCCGAGGAAATCTGGCGCATCCCGCATGGCATCATCCCGGAAAAGCCGGGCTACCACGCCGTTCAGCAGGACCGCATGCTGAAGGATGGAAAGCTCAATTTCTACTGGGTGCAGGTCAACAACAATATCCAGGCAGCACCCAACACGAGCAACGAGACCTGGCAGGGATACCGAAACCCGGACAACTTCATCGTCGTCTCCGATGCCTATCCGACGATCACGGCGATGAGCGCCGACCTGATCCTGCCGGCTGCGATGTGGGTTGAGAAAGAGGGCGGCTACGGCAATGCCGAGCGCCGCACCCAGCTCTGGCGCCAGCTTGTCCAAGCCCCCGGAGAGGGACGGTCGGACCTCTGGCAGATCGCGGAATTCTCCAAGCGCTTCAAGACCGACGAGGTCTGGCCCGCCGATATCCTCGACGCCAATCCGGAATATCGCGACAAGAGCCTGTTTGACGTGATCTTCCGCAATGGCGAGGTCGACCGCTTTCCCCTCAGCGAACTCAATGCCGACTACGACAATCAGGAAGCGAAGGCCTTTGGCTTCTACATTCAGAAAGGCCTGTTTGAGGAATATGCCACCTTCGGGCGCGGACACGGCCACGATCTCGCACCCTTCAACATGTACCACGAGGTGCGCGGGCTGCGTTGGCCGGTGGTCAACGGCCAGGAGACGCTGTGGCGCTATCGCGAGGGCTTTGATCCTTTCGTAAAACCTGGCGAAGGCGTGAACTTCTACGGCCAGCCGGACGGCAAGGCGGTCATCCTGGCCGTACCCTACGAGCCGCCGGCGGAGGCCCCGGATGATGAGTTTGACGTCTGGCTGGTGACTGGCCGTGTGCTGGAACACTGGCATTCGGGTTCAATGACATTGCGCGTTCCCGAGCTCTTCAAGGCATTCCCGGGTGCACGGGTATTCATGAACGCGGAGGACGCCCGCAAGCGCGGCATCAACCAGGGTGCGGAAGTGCGGATTGTGTCACGTCGCGGCGAGATCCGGTCGCGTGTCGAGACGCGCGGGCGAAACCGCATGCCGCCCGGCGTCATCTTCGTTCCCTGGTTCGATGCAAGCCAACTGATCAACAAGGTTACTCTCGACGCCACCGATCCCATCTCAAAACAGACGGATTTCAAAAAATGCGCGGTCAAGATTCTCCCCGTCGCCATTTGAGGCGGCCTGATTGGATGCTGGTCACGGCGGGTATTCTGCTTTTCGTCGCGACGGCCACGATTGCCCAGGTATTGCCGGAAACAGCACCGCAACTGGTCGGGCGAGTGCCGTCGATGGCGATCGGCCCGGCGGCGCCACTGCCGAAGTGGATCGTGGACGACCGCCGCAGGATGCGCGCCTATCCCGACCAGCCGCCAGTGATCCCTCATTCGATCGAGGGATACGAGCTCTCGGTGAACGCGAACCGATGCCTTTCCTGCCACAAGCGCGAGTTCACCCAGGACTCCGGTGCGCCGATGATCAGCGTGACACACTACATGACCCGTGACGGCCAGATGCTCGCGGATGTCTCGCCACGGCGATACTTCTGTACCGCCTGCCACGTGCCGCAGGCGGACGTGCGTCCGCTGGTGAACAACCTGTTCAGGGATATGAGCGAAATGGGCGTCAAGCCTGCCGGAAGCGAGTGACGCCGATGATCTCATGGATCAAGAAAGCGATTGTCTGGGCCTGGTCGATCCTGACGACGCCTGCGGCCACGATTGGGCTCGGCGTCCTGACGCTCGGCGGTTTCATTGGCGGCGTGATGTTCTGGGGCGCGTTCAATACGGCGCTGGAACTCACCAATACCGAGAAGTTCTGTACCTCCTGTCATGAGATGCATGACAATGTTTACCAGGAACTGTCTCGCACGATTCACTTCTCGAACCGCTCAGGCGTCAGGGCCACCTGTCCGGACTGTCACGTGCCGCATCAATGGACCGACAAGATCGCTCGCAAGATGCAGGCATCCAAGGAGGTGTGGGGCAAGATATTCGGCACGATCAATACGCGGCCCAAATTCCTGGAGAAGCGGTTGGAGTTGGCACAGCACGAATGGGCGCGTATGAAGGCCAACGACAGCCTGGAATGCCGCAACTGCCACACCGCGGTGGCAATGGATCTGCAGAAGCAGACGCAGCGGGCTGCCGAGATTCACACCCGATATCTGCTATCTGGACAGGCAACCTGTATCGACTGCCACAAAGGGATCGCCCATGAGCTTCCAAACATGGAAGGCGTCGACCCCGGCTGGAAGATGCCGAAAGAGCTGGAAGGCAATGCGATGACGAGATCGACGCCGATCGAGGATCTGCAGGATGCCATAGCCAGAGCGCATGCATCCGCCTCCTCGCAGATGGTTGATTGATCTGCCGCGGAAACCGCACGCGAAGTGGCCATTCATTGGAAGGACGGCAAGTGGATGAGACGGCCTTCCGCCGAGTGACTGACAGCCGAACTCGATCGCGGTGAGGACCTCGCCCTCCCCCATGAGAGGAAATGTTTTATCGGTCGTTTTTCTTCACGTGGCGTGTAACCACAAGGCGCGATCGAACGAGATGACAGTCGCCATTCAAGCACCGTTCGAATCACCGGCATTTTGACGACACTGCGACGGATCGGTTCATTCGGTGGACAGATAGGGCGGCGGCTGGTTTGCGTAGTACCGGGCTGCCTCTTCAATCTCTTCGGGCGTCATCGCGCGCGCAACGTTGCGCATCTGACTGCTGATGTCGTTCTGCCGCGAGCCAGATACGAAGGCCTGGAGCTGGGTCTTGAGGTAAAGTTCGGACTGGCCCTCGAGCCACGGACTGCCCAGCTTGTTTTCAATAGTGCCATGACACGAACCACAGGGCGCGATTCCTCTCGTTGGCGCGCCGCTGATCACGATGCGCGGGGCCGGATTGGCCCCGGCGGGATGAAAGCCCGGCAGTCGCGGCAAGAAGGCGTAGTATGCGGCAAGGTCCTGCATGTCCCGCTCGGTCAGTTTCGCCGTGAACGGGCTCATGACAGCATTGACACGAACGCCGTCCTTGAAGTCGCGAAGCTGTTTATAGACCACGCTTGCATACTGGCCGGCCAGATTCGGGGAGTCTGCGCGGCTTATGCCTGTGGGGCCGTGACAGATGGCGCATTGCTGCGCAAGCGTGGCCCCTCTCCCTATCGCCTCCTCGTTGCGAGTTCGCGAAACTGCGGTTGCAATCTTCACAAGAGAAGTCTTGTAACCTGGCTGCACGGGTTCAGAAGCTTCTCCGCGCTGCGGCAACCCGGCCGCCCGGCAGATGGTATCCCATAAGCCCACCACCTGCTCCCTTGCGTCAAGGCGCGGAAGCAGCACAAAGCCCAATAGCGCGGCGACAACAAAGATTGCGGCTGTGACGAGGACGCTGGTCAGCGTCCACCGGTTCCGAAAGCTGGTCAGCCTGTCGCCGTTCATCACCTTTCTCCCACATATACCGCCGGCACGGAGGTGTCATTGCGTATGGCAAGTTGAAGGATCGGATATCCATAGTTCGTGATCGTCAGTGCTACCATCAGGCCAACCCAAAGACCGTAGCTGTTCAGGGCCGCAGGAACTCTGGTGGTAGGATGGACGGCCAGCGCGAACCGATACTCCTCCGGCTGGCTTGGCGAAGCGAGATGCGAGCGGATAAGAACGACAAGGAAAAGAATACCCGAGGCAACGAGTATGAACCCGCCAATTGCCGAGAGCACGACCGAAACCGCCTCGTTCGCAAGAGCCGGATCCGTATAGTCGAAGAAGGACATCCGGCGCGGCATGCCGAGAATCCCGACATAGTGCCATGGGAAAGTCGTGACGATCATTCCGATGAACCAGAGCCAGAGCTGAAGCCTGACCAGACCAAGGCTGACGAGAGGACGTCCCGTCAGATGGGGCCACAGGTCATAAGCGATGGCGAAATACATAATGACGATCGCGCCGCCGAAAATGAGATGAAAGTGTCCGGTGATCCACTGCGTGTTGTGGATCGACGCGTCGAGCTGGTAGCTCATGTTTATGAGCCCCCCGGCCCCGCCAAAGCCGAGCATGATGAAGGAGAATGTCACCGCCAGCATCATGGGGTTGCGCCAGGGGAGCGCGGTCAGCCAGCCGAAGGCGCCCCTGCCCCCTCGCGCACGCGCCGCGATTTCCACAGACGCCAGTATGGTGAAGACCGTCAGCAGCGTTGGAAGTGCGACCAGGGCGGTGAAAGTGGAATGGATGAACTTGAAGCCCGCACCGACCTGAGGGTCGGCGAAGGCGTGGTGGATGCCGATCGGCATGGCAACCACGAGAAAAAGGATGAACGAGATACGCGCCATGGTGTCGCTGAAGACGCGACCGCCGATCGCCCGCGGAACAATCGTGTAGTAGGCGATATAGGTCGGCATGAGCCAGAAATAGACGATTGCGTGCAATGTCCACGAGAAGAACACGCGCGCAAGACCGGCGTCGATGGTCGATTTGAACCCGAGCGCAACCGGGATGATTTGCAGCAGTAGCTCCAGGGCGGCGCCGACGGCGGTCCATGCCCATAGATACGAGCCGGCCACGTTCGCAAACATGGCGAGTGGCACTGGAGCGCCCGGATTGGCCCTTTTCCAAACCCTCAGATTGATGGACATGAGAGCCACCCAGATCCAGGAGCCGACAACGACCATCACCACGCCGATATAGTAGAGCGCGCTTCCGATCAAAGGCGGGTAGAAGGTGTAAAGCACTGACGCCCGACCAAGGGACACGGGGATCATCGCGATGACAGCGCCGACCGCAATCAGCCAAAAACCGGTCCAGGCCCAGCGGACTCCAACGAGGGCCTGTTTCAGGGAAGCCTCGCTGATCGCATAGCCGAAGGCCATTGCGACAAGCGTTGGGAACACATAACCCATCACCGTGCCATGAGCGGTCAGGGAACGGTAATACCATTCAGGATTGCTGATCCAGGGGGAGAGCGGACTGCGGACGTACATCTGCCAGGCGCCGAGCGGCAGGGCAACGCCAAAGGTCGCGAAGGCGAGCCAGAAGTGCGCGAGAATTAGCCTGCGATTATGGAGCACAGGAAAGCCTCCTCTTGTCCGCAATTTCCGAAAGGAACTGCTGCTTGTCGACGGCCTTCACTTTCGCCCACATGCCTTCGTGGCCAACACTGCAGAACTCCTGGCATGGCATGAGGTGTTCACCGGGTTGGTCAAAGCTGGCCTTCTGAACCGATACATAGCCAGGAACGAGCATCGTGTTGATGTTTGTGCCCTGGATGAGGAAGCCATGCACGACGTCGGCGCTGGTGGCCCTGAAGGTAACCGGGGTCTGAGTTGGAACGATGATGCAGGGCGGAGAGAACGAATACTGCTGGCCGATCACCCTTACCGTCACGGAGCCATCCTGCTCAACCGCGCTGCCCAGATTGGATTCAATGAACTCGCCCTGGAGATGGATCGTGGTCGGGTCGATGGTTTCGACCGCTGTCTGCGGCATGGTCGCCTGATGTATCCCGGCGAACGCCGCCATCCCCGCCAAAAACACAATAATCAAGATCGCAACGGTCGCCCAGCGCCGTTCGACGCGCTCAGCGACCGCCGCCGCTTCGTTGTGAACATCGCTCATCAGACGCTCCGGGGCACGAACACAAGCAGATAAAACAAGACCCACATTGCAACGACGGCGGCGGTCGCAATCCCGGCCACAACAACTGCTCCTCGTGGCCCTTCAGCGACAATGCGTTCGACCATCCGGTCGTCGGGGATATGGGCAGGCTCGTCAGGATTGATCATGTCGTCCTCATTGCAGTGGAGCAGATCGAAGCTTGTTCGCCTCGGCGGCGCTGACCGGGGTGCCACGGTTGCCCCATGCCGTCCTGATATATGATGCTACGGCGGCGACCTCGTCGTCGGAAAGCGTGACGGCAAATGGCGGCATGCCATGCGGCATGGGGTTCTTGGCGGTAGCCGGCGGATATCCGCCGTTAAGAACCATGCGAATACCATTTACGGCCGATTCCATCTGGATCGACTGGTTTCCGGCTAGCGGCGGGTAATGAGGAGGCTTTCCTTCGCCCTCTGCCCCATGACAGCTCGCGCAGTGCTTGTCATAGACGGTCTTCCCGAGACTGATGAGGAGGCTTGCCTCTTCGGTCCTGACGGAAGGTTTTGGCGGGGAAGGTTCATCCTGCGCGATGCTTTTCAGATAGACGGCCATCGCGCGCGTGTCCTCGTCGGTCATGTACTGAAGACTGTTGTACACGACTTCGGCCATCGGCCCGTAGACCGCTCCGCGGGTCGATATTCCCTTCTGCAAAAGATCCGAGATCTCCTCGATCGACCAGTCGCCCAAGCCTGCTTCCTTGTTCGATGTCAGTGATGGAGCATACCAGTCCTGCATCGGAATCAAGCCGCCCTGAAACGCTTCGGACTCGCGACTCCCGCCGAGTGCGTTGATGGGCGTATGGCACATGCCACAGTGGCCAAGCCCCTCCACGAGATAGGCTCCCCGGTTCCACTCATCGGACTGCTTTGGATCCGGCTTGAACTCGCCCTCATTGAAGAAGAGAGTTCGCCAGCCGAGGATCAGAGACCTGTTGTTATATGGGAATTGCAGGTCATGCGGCCGGTTCGTCTGGCGCACGGGCGCAATCGTCTTCAAATAGGCGAAGATCGCATCGCTGTCGTCGCGCGTGACCTTTGTGTAGGAGGCAAAAGGCATCGCCGGATAGAGGAGACCGCCGTCCGGGAACCTTCCGCTGTGCATGGTCCTGTAGAAATCGTCGGCCGACCATTTCCCGATGCCCGTTTCGGCATCGGGCGTGATGTTCGAAGTATACAACGTGCCGAAAGGCGTGGGCATCGAACGACCCCCAGCAAATAATTTGCCCTCGGGCGCCGTATGGCATGCGACGCAGTCCCCGGCTCGCGCCAGATACTCTCCCTTTTTGACGACATCGCCCGATTGCGGCGACTGCGCAGCAGCCGGCACCAGCGTTGCGGCTATCGCCAACATCGATGACACGGCAAGAGCGGTTGAAAATCGAAAACGCGCGCTCATGGCGTCCTCCCCTTCTCGGGCTGGCTGCCGCACGCGAAGGGCAACGAATAAGAGCCGGCGGCAGATGGCGCAGGATCGGCGGGCTGAGCCTGATTGGCGAGATAAGCTGCGACGGCTCGAACATCGTCTTCCGTCAAACGTCCAGCGACGAGCTGCATGCAGTCGGGCGCAGTGGCGGTGCGTGTGCCATAGCGCCATCCTCCGAGCTGAGCGCTGATGTAACTGGCGCGCAAACCGAGAAGGCCCGGAATACCAGGCTCCTGGCCAGTCAGGGAGCCGCCGTGACAGCTCACGCAAGCCGGAATAGAGCGGTCCAGGTCGCCCTGCGTCACAAGCGCATGCCCGTGATCAAGCACTGCCGCGCTGGCATCCGTTGGCGGCTTCTCGGGAAGCGCCGGCCGCTGATCGGCGAAATATGCCGCAAACTGCCGCAGATAGTCGTCCGTCAGGAACGCGAGGAGATAGTTCATTGGCGGATATTTCCGCCTGCCCGATTTGAACGCTTCCAGCTGGTTGTAGAGATATCCGGCGGGCTTGCCGGCAAGCCGTGGGAAATACGGATCGTTCGTACCCTTTCCCTGCTCCCCGTGACAGGGTGTACAGGCCTGGACACGGTCGGCCATGTCGGGAGGATAGGCCTCCTCAGCAGACGCCACCGCGCTCAAGAGGCTCAGACAGCTTGCAAGGAAAACCCCTCGTACGAACACCAGCTTCACCCCACAGCATCGCACTTAGCTAAAAATCGTGATGCGATAGGATATCGCGCGAAGGCGCCTGTCAAGTGTGTCGAGGTATAGCTTTTCAGTGGGCCGTCGGTCAGCTAGCCAAAGAACTTGGTCAAAGCAGTTTTGTCGCTTAAGGGCAGAGTTTCTTTAGCTGACTTTGCCAACGAAGCCGCGCTTCGCCACGGCTGCCGAGATGGCAAGCCGTAGAGATGTATTTGGCGACGCGGCGTACCCCAAAGACGCGTTCCACGGCTGCCTCGGCAGCGCTTCATGTTGATGCGCTCGCAAGCCTTCTGCGCAATGTAACCACGCCGACCGACGGTCGCCCTGACGATTTGATGGGCAAGTCCAAGCTCTGGTTGAATTTGATTTCGCATCGCTGCCTGGCGGGTTTCCGACACGCTTGAAACAGGCGGACGCGACTTCCTCAATCGACCGCAAGTGCGTCGGTGCTTCGTCCTCTCCGGGAGCAGCACATGAAGCGGGACGAATACGGTTGCAAAGCGTGAAGGAAGCGCTGGAATGGTGCGAAAAAAGTGATCTCCAGACGCGGTCGTATCGATGACGGGGAATATGAAGCGACGTCCCGGCGCTGTCAGCCTTGTCAGACCTGTGACGCCATATTTGCCGTATCGAATGGGGACGTTGCGACAGTACGTGCCTACATCAAAGACTTCGAATAAGTGGCACGCGAGGTCAGTCGCAACCTTATTCTTGATGCGAAATTCCATGCGCGAACGCGAGCGCCCCGGTTTTATCCCAAGACATCCCTTCCGCGTGCAGTTCGCCGTAACGCTCAGCACCCAGATGCGCCGTTGTCAACTCAATCGCCTTGTCGAACTCGACCTGATCGGCAAACTCGAATGTGACGCCGACCCGATGCAGCATCGTGGTTACCGCTCCGAACAGCCTTGCGGCATCGTCGAAGTTCGATTCCTTCAAGGCGATCTCTCCTGCAAGGGCAACGTAGAGATTGATCATCATGGTGTAGTCAAATTCGGTCGCCAGCTGGATCGCCTCGCGCAGGTACTGCCTGGCGGCCCCAACATCGCCGTTGCTGATGCAGACATGGCACATATTCAGCAGAAGCGCGCCCATCCAATATTGGTCACCTGATCGCCGCATGAGCGTCAGGGCTTCTTCGTAACACTCCGCCGCCGACTGCATGTCACCGCCACCACGCGCGCCTTCTCCCAGAGCGATAAGGGCAATTGCGGCGGAGTGCCAGTCTTCGAGCTTCTTGCACTCATCCAGGGCGGCAATAACCATGCTCGGCCCGGTGTCGCTCTCTATGGTGGCCGCCATGGTTGCTCCGAGCGTGATCATGGTGCGGGCAACATCCTCGGCGCGACCGAGGGATTTGAAAATTTCGTGCGCGACTTCGAAGTTCGGCACGGCACCCGCGTAATCGCCGGAAATCAATTTGAACCAACCGGCAACGTCATTCAGGATCGCGAACTCTCGCGTACCCTTGATACCCGAAGCGATGGCCAAGGCCCGATCTGTCCACATGAGCCCTTCAGTGAATTGGGCCCTTGGGATCAGATACCACAGCACTGCTTGCAGGTATCGACAGATATGGTCGAAATCCGCGCGCTCCAAACTCCAGCCAAGGGCCGCCCGGATGTTGTCCATTTCCATCTGGAGTTCTCCGACCAGCCGCCGTTGGTCCGGACCCACCAATCCAGGTGACACTTGCTCGACGAATTGCAGATAGTAGATCGCGTGGGCATCCTTGCTGGAATCGAGTTCGCCAAATTCCTGCAACTTTGCCAGGGCGAACTGCCGGATTGTCTCCAGGATGGAAAAACGCGAACTCCCGCCAGCTGTATTCGTCGTGAGAAGGCTCTTGTCGCACAGGGAAATCAGGATATCGACAACCGGCAGGTCGGGTCGCGTTTGATCGCCACACAGGTGCTCGGCTGCTGCCAGGCTGAAACCGCCCCTGAAAACCGACATCCTTGCGAAACAACGTTGCTCGTCGGGATTCAACAGGCGATAGCTCCAGGAGATTGCTTCGCTCAATGTCGTGTACCTCTGGTCGTCGTCGTAATGAGCTTTCCCGATGATGGACAGGCTCTGGTCAAGGCGGCCCGACAGTTCGGCAAGCGTCAGTATCCGCAGCCTTGACGCGGCCAGTTCAATCGCCAAAGGAAGACCGTCCAGACGTCTGCAAATATTGGCAACCAACGGCACAGTGCGTTCGTCGAGAACGAAGTCGCGCTTCACGGCTCGTGCTCGCTCCGCAAACAATTGCACGGCATCGGACTGACTGACTGCCTCATGGGCAGTTGCGTCAGGAAGCTGCATCGGGGCGACTGGATAGACCACCTCCTCTGCGAACCTAAGGGGCTCGCGGGTGGTCACCAGAACATCCAGCCTGGGACAGATACCGAGCAGCTTCTTAAGATCGGCAGCGGCTTCGATGAGGTGCTCGAAATTGTCGATAAGGAGCAGAAGGTGTCGTTTTGTCATGAAATGGGTCAGTCCTTCCAGGACCGTGCGCCCGCGGTATTCCGGCACTCCCAGCGTTTGTGCAACAACAGGCAAGAATAGGCTGGGTTTCGCGACAGCACCCAACGACACCATGAAAACACCATCACCATAGACAGGAACAAGCCTGTACGCCGTCTCGATGGCCAGCCGCGTCTTACCTGCGCCGCCCGGACCCGCGAGCGTCACCAGCCTCTGGTCGCTCGTCAAAAGGCTGGTGATTGCCGAGATATCACTCTGGCGGCCGACAAAGCTGTTGGTCGCCTTTGGAAGGTTGGTAGGGTGGTTGTCGATGGACTTTATGGGAGGGAATTCCACCGACAGTCCGGCTATCTGGATTTCGTAGAGATGCTCTGGAAACGAAAGGTCTTTCAGGCGATGGCTGCCAAGGAAACGAACGCTGCCCTTCTCGGCGATTTTGTCTTTGTCCAACTCGGCCATGGTGGAACTGGACATGAGAATTTGTCCGCCACTCGCGGCTTCAGAAATGCGGGCTGCGCGGTGTACGTCAATTCCCACGTAACCGATGCTCGTGTCGGAAACAGGGTACACCTCGCCGGTATGGAGACCGATCCTGACCTTGAGAACGACATCGTCGGGCCAATCTTCCTCGGACAATGCTCTCTGGACTTCGACTGCGGCGCGAAAGGCGTCGTCCGCATTGTCGAAAGACGCGAAAAAGGCATCGGAGTGCACAACCACTACCTTGCCGCCGTTGGATACCGTTTTTTCCCTGAGGATCTCGAAGTGGCGATCCACCACTTCGAAGAAGACCTCGGAATGATTTTGGACGAGCAAGGTCGACCCCTCGATGTCCGTAAACATCAAGGTAACCCACTCGGAATGATCAAGTCTGCGGGGCAAAGCAGGCATTTGCGTCAATCGAGCTTATATTGGGTTGAGGTCTGTGCTTACAGCATTGTCGGCTTCTTGACGGTCTTAATCGGCCACTCGAACTTGTCGAGTTTCGCCTTGATGTCGATCAGCGCCTTGACCTCCTGCGGGGTCAGATCCTCAAGCTGCTTCTTTTGCTCGTCCGCCATCTGTTGTTCGTCGTCGAAAACCTTGGCTTGCTTGAGCTTTTCGTAATTCGCGGAAGCCATAGTCGTCTCCCCTCAGAAGCAAGATGAAATTCCAGCACCCCAGCAATTCAACTATACACTTTCGATGCTCTTTGAGCCATAACTAATATAAGTTGAACGTTGTTGTTGGCTCCATTTCCTTACTTCTTTCGAAGCGTCGATCAGCGATCGGCCAATGGGGATTTTACAATGGAAACGAGTGATCGGCTTCGGCTCAGAATGGCGATGACCAACGGGCATCTCGTTAGATCCCTCGACGCGCTTTGGAGCAGCCCCGACATTGCCCGGCTCTTTCCGGAATATCTGATCCTGCTGCATCAGGTCATCCGGGCGAGCGTCCCCTTGATGGAGGCTGCTCGCTCCGAGGCCTTGAAGCTTCCGATCGGGGACCCGCTTCGCGATCCGCTAGCGAGCTATTTTCAGCACCATATCGACGAGGAGAAAGACCACGATGACTGGACGCTCGAAGACCTGAGCGCGGCAGGGTTTTCCAAGGACGAGATACTGAACCGGATCCCGCTGCCGACGACCGCCGCGTTTGTCGGATGCCAGTATTATTGGATCTATCATCATCACCCTGTTGGGTTGCTTGGCTATATCCTCATGCTGGAGAGCGATCCGGGAACCACCGAGGTATACGATGACCTCGAACGCCGGACAGGGCTCCCCAAAGCCCTTTTCCGGACATACAGGATGCATGGTGAACTTGACCCGCAGCATGTGAAGGAATTGGACGAGTTCATCGATTCCCTGCCGTTGTCGGAGAGCCATCTGTCATTGATGGGGATTTCCGCGATGAGCGCCTGCATCGGATTTGCTGAATGCGTCACCCGGCTGCAATAACCCGGCCCCAAAGACGAAGATCACCGTCCTCCGCCACGGAACACAAAGATCCTGGCGACGTCGACCTCGCACCACTGCTCAACAAATCCCAGTTTGGGCACTGTTTCACTGCCGAGAGCAACGCGGTCGCATGTTTCAGGGTGTTCATTTCGCTGCCTTGTGAGCGGCGTGGTCGGATGGATCAATTGCGTAAGCTGCGCCGTCGTCCCTCCAGGACCACGGTCGAATAGGGGTTCAGGATAGACACGTCATCCAAGACCAAACAAATGCCTTATCCTTGCCGATACCGACGACGCATGTTGCAGGGGAGAAAGATGGTTCGCCATGTGCAAGCGTTCCTCCGCTTTCGACCGAGCGGACAGTAGCATCGCCAGTTCTTCCGCAATGGCGGGACGTTCTCGCATGATCGCGGCGAGCCGTTCCTTGGGAATCTCATATACTATGGCGGCTGTGATCGCCTTGATATCACCCGGCTCCAGTGCTCCCATCAGCACCCCGCGCTCACCGAAGACATCACCCGGAGCAAGGCGTTCAAGCTCGATGGTTTGGCCATCCTCAATCTCCTCGACTGTCATCACACCGTTTCGAAGGATCATCAGCGACGTCAGCGAGGTGTCCCGATGGGCGGCGATATCGCCTTCTTTGAACGACAGCTTGTTCATGGCGGAGGCCAACTCTTCTCGTTCCTCGCTTGTCAGAGAGGAAAACAGAGAAATCGCATCCAGAAGACGCCGCCTTGACGTTTGTCGTTGGACACTCATCTCGGGTGTCTCCTGGGTGAGGACTACCCTGGTAGCTCCTCCGTCGGAGGCAAGCTGAAGACCTGACGCCTCGGTGTGACGAAAGACGAGATCGTATAATTCGTTTCGAGCACGAGGCAGTTGACTGCGTTCCGCCACCCGAAATGACAGTTCGATCTCCAGATAATTCGCATCCATCGCCGTAAAATTCGCGGTGGGAGGAGGCGTTTTCATGATCGCATTACTGCTCAACAGTACACGTTCCATGGTCTGGAGGATTACTGATGGCGGCTTGGTCGGGGCCAGCTTGAATTTCAAGGTTGAGCCGTGTGTGTTGTCCGGACTACTGATGTTGACTATCCGGCTCTTGGCGAGGACGCTATTGGGCACAATGATGAGGTCGTTGGTGCCGCTAAGGAGTTCGGTGGACCGCCAGTTGGTTTCCACAACGCTTCCTTGCGTGTCGTCTTCCAATCTGATCCAGTCACCTACGGACAGGGGCTTTCCGAGATTCAGCGCAATGCCGGAAAAAACATCGTTGAGGGTACTTTGCAAAGCCAGACCCAAAACGATAGCGAACACACCGGAGGTGGCGATGAGGGTGCCCACTGGTAAACTGAAGACGTATGCGATGATGCTCAACGCGGCGCCAAGATAGACAATCCCCACTACCAGGTCCTGCAGAAGTCGCCCTTCCCTCGGTTTCCGTTCGAGTGTCAAAAACGTGCGGACCAAACTGGCAAGGAGCATCGCTCCTCCGATCCACCAGATCGCTTTGAGGATCCCGGAGCCGATCCGATCAGCCACCGTTTCCGCAGTTATATCAGGCGCATACGGCGGAATTCTATGGTAAAGGAGCAAAGCCGTTAGGGCGACGAAAAATACGATGTTGGCCGCGAGCCGTCCAATTACGCGATCGCCCGTCAATGGCATCGCGAGCATTCTCAGAAGTACCAGGATGGCAAACTGGACAACAGGCTCTTTCAGCAGACTGGCGAACTGATCAGAATACGATAGCATCAACCGTGACCTTGTCTAAAATCTCAGCCCGTCGCGAACTTCTCGACCTTTCTGTTTTCAAAAGCACTATTCCCTCGCGCACGCAACTGCGTCGCAAGTCTGCGGCCCCGGCAACATCATCCGGGACCGCGGAAGCCACCATGAACCTGCCCAAGAAGACCAAGCCATCCCCGGGGAGAGAGCCACGAAAACACATGTCGGCAACGCCGCGACCTGCGACACGAAGTGGAAGAAGGCGAACGACACCTCGACCGCCGGCGGCAAGATTCTGGGGGGCTGGCAAGCTTATGGACGGGGCAGCGCAGTTGCGAAGCCCACTCAGTCAGTCTCCTCGCCAACACGCCAGCCATGTGCCGTCGATATGCGCGAAGATAGACACGATATATCCGCCCAGAGCGTTGGCGACTGCTGCTGATTGTTCGGTGGCAGAACTGTCGCTGTGGAAGGAGTGAGTGGCTAGCCATAGCTGTGCATATACTCGTCTTCTTCGAAATCCTCGAAACTTTGGGACCAGTGCTTGCCGGGCCAGATATAGTCCACTCTCCCTTCCACGGGGCGGTAGACGGCAGTGTAAAGCGTCGGAAAGGAACCGCTCCTGGAATACAACGGCGGCAAAAGAAATAGATCGGTCAGTCGCGAGAGTGTCATGGTTGGATCGTCGATCGCCTGCAGGCGCGGTCGTAGTGGAGCGTCAACTTCGGCATGTAATTCACCAAGGCCGCGCGGCAATCCTTCGCCGTTGGCGTCGGTGATGCTTGATGGCCGAAATACCATCGTTCTGCTTCCGCTCGCCCAGCAACGAACCGGGAAAGCCAAGCCTTTCCGGGGCGATCTTCCCGTTCCATGAGGAATCTCTTGAACATCGGCAGCTATTCTAACCCGCTGCAAGCGGTGCGGCTACGTCGCTCTATTGCTCCAGACAACAACAGATCGTTCGGCTCTGTTGCGGCGGCAACTTCGGCGTAGTCACCCGGTTCAAGTTCAGGCTGCACCCGCCAGGCCCCGGTTGCCTGATCGCGCGCCGCTACAATTCGAAAGGAGGATTTTGGGCGGATATCACAGATGAGGCGATTGATTCGTGGCCCGGTTGAAGATTGGCGGCCCAATTGCCGAGTTGTTCGAGGGTGGCGTCGGTTCCGCCTTTACATGGTTGCCGGCGACGACATCACAATCACCCCGAAGCTTACTATTCAAACAGACGCACTTAGACGATCTCAGTCGCGCGCTGTGCGTCCAGAACGGTCATGCCCTCATGTCGCGCAAGTGCTTTCCGGATCTGCCCTACGATTTCCCGTTCGGCCTTGATGCGTCGCCGCATCAAGCAGAAGAACGATCGCAGGAGATATCCGATGGCATCCCACGACAGCCTGCAGTCGCCGTTCTTCAAAGCCAGCAGGACGTCGACAACCTCTTGCGCGGCATCCATGTCGAACAGGCGTTCGGTGGATCTTCTATTTTCGGCCTCCACGCGATCGTGGTCCGGCATGATTGCATGCAGTGACGCAGAAACAACATGTTCCTCCAGGCCATGGGTTGCCTGGAGCAGCGGGATCAGGCCGCCCGTTACGGTGTCACACAGCCTCTCGTCTACGTGGCAGGGAAGAAAATCGGCAATCGCTTCCAGAAGGTCGCACCACGATACAAGCTGCCCGTAGCACGCCTCGAGCTCGGTGAATTTGTTCGGCATTTGCATGATCGCCATCTACCTTTGCAGAAAGAGGCTTGCGGCGATCGCGACGGCGGCAAGGACGGCTGACACGACGCCCGTCCGCTGCAGGACGCCCATGCGGTAGAGCGTGATTGCGAAAATGACGATCACAGGGGTGGCTATGGAAAGTCCGATCTGGGCGTCGGTCATCATGTTCTCCTTTGAACCGGACCATAGGCCGGTCGAGAACAGACGTCTTTGAGATCGATCAAAGAGACAACAGCAGGCCCGGAAGCGACGGAAGGTGCAAGAAGAATTGGGGGAACGGGCTGGCTACTCAATACGAAATGCCAGCCATTGCCGTCCCGGATATCATCGAGGACGGCACCAAGGTCTCATGTCTTGGTAAACAAAACCTTGCCGGCTGAATTGGCCGCTGATGCGAGGATCCTAGGGTTTTTGCGTTTCCTCAAAGAAGAAAGCAGATCCATTGCCTATCGAGGGCGCATGACCTCGACGACATCAGACGATCTCGCGGAGCCTGGAAGTGGCGACCTGCTTGTTTGGATTCTTGCCTGGAGCGAACTGGCCTCGTTCGGGGCTCTCCTGGCTGCGTTTGTGATAGCCTCCTGGATTAGTCCGGAGGACTTCCTCGCAGGCAGGGCAAGGCTGGACACCACCATACCCATAGCAAACACCGTCGTCCTGCTTGCAAGCGGTTGGTTTGCCGCAATGGCCGCCCGGCAAACGAGATTGTTGGGGCGGCGGCTATTGTTGCTCGCAGCTGCGGCAGGAGGGTTTCTCTTCACTGCCCTGAAGATCCATGAGTACGGTCAGGAGGGAGCGTCGCTTCTTTCAAACGACGCGTTCTCGACGCTCTATGTGCTGATAACGGGCTTCCACCTGGCGCACGTGCTTTTCGGCTCTTGCGTGCTCGCCTTGATAGCTCGCTTCCCTTCACGTGAGAACGTCCATCTGATGACGACCCTGTGGCACGTCATCGACATTGTGTGGCTCGTAATGTTTCCACTGGTCTACCTTCTATGAAAATCGAAAACCGGACTTCCGCACGTCCGACCAAGGCGCTTGCCTATCTCTTCGCGCTCACCGGATGCATTGTCATCGGATCGACGTATCTGGGCGTCGCATCAAGACAGGCGTTTATGGCGCTTGTGGTCGTTGTTGCGATCGCAAAGGTCAGGTTGGTTGCTGCCGATTTCCTCGGACTTCGCGGTCGCCGTTCGCCGATTTACCCAGCCTTGATTGCATGGGCGGTGACCATCCTTTCCATGGCATTGCTGAAGACCCTCGCTTCCGGCACGTTTTTCTAGATCGCACTGGTCCAGAGCAGACAAAGCGATCCGTCGAGCGCGGCAAGGGCAATCGGGTCGGTGCCGGCGCAGGTGCCCTCGCAATGACGTGACGCTATTTTGCGATCGACGGCGCGGCCCGTCGGATCGGGCTTCGACGTCTTCCCGGTGTCCAGCCCGGCAAAGTCGGTCTGTCGACATCCGGCTGCCTTCTATGACGCCCGCTACCGAGCCCAGACCTCACCAACAATGCGTAATCCTTCGCTTACTTGCGAATTGACAAAGACCCCCCAGCGGAATTCGGCCATCCACCAATAACGAGCCCCTGGCTCGATTTCCGACGTCACGGCGGCACCGCCACTGACATGAAAGGATGATCGATGGCTGAACGCCTGACCAAAACCGCGGCCCGAAACGTGTTCTACGGCGGGTCCGCTTTCTTCTTCGCTATATTCGTGGGCCTTACGGCCCACAGTCACTATTACATTCGAACGGTGTCCACCAACGAGGCGACCCTGACAGAAGGCGTCGCCCGCGGAAAACACATCTGGGAAAAGAACTCCTGCATCAACTGCCATACGCTTGACGGTGAAGGCGCCTACTTCGCGCCGGAACTGTCGAACGTCTGGATACGCTGGGGCGGCGACAAGGATCCGGCAAGTGCCCGCGAGGCGCTTCATGCGTGGATGGCCGCTCAGCCATCAGGCATCGAGGGGCGCAGGCAGATGCCGCAATTCAATTTGACTGACCAGGAGGTCAACGACCTTGCCGATTTCCTCGAATGGGTCAGCAAGACGAACACCCAAAACTGGCCACCGAACCAAGCCGGCTGACAGGGAGAGGTTTTTAAGATGAAGTACAAGACTCAGAGCGTTGCAATGCTCTACTTCTACGGAGCGCTCGGCCTCTTCATGGCACAGCTCCTGTTCGGCGTGATCGCGGGCACAATCTACGTGTTGCCCAACACTCTCTCCGTCATGCTGCCCTTCAACATCGTTCGAATGGTACATACGAACGCACTGATCGTATGGCTGCTCATGGGCTTCATGGGCACCACATACTTCCTCCTTCCCGAGGAGTGCGAGACGGAGCTTTACAGCCCGAAACTCGCAAAGGCGCAATTCTGGATCTTCCTCGTGGCCGCCGCAGTGGCGGTCGTCGGATACCTCTTCCATATTCACGAAGGCCGTGAATTCCTCGAGCAGCCCTTTGCCATCAAGGTCGGTATCGTCATTGTCGCCCTGATGTTCCTGTTCAACGTCACGATGACGGCTCTCAAGGGGCGCAAGACCACCATCACCAACATCCTTCTGTTCGGTCTATGGGGCGTTGCAATCTTCTTCCTGTTTGCCTTCTACAACCCCGTAAACCTTGCGCTGGACAAAATGTACTGGTGGTACGTCGTTCACCTGTGGGTCGAAGGCGTGTGGGAACTGATCATGGCCTCGGTTCTGGCCTTCCTCATGATCAAGCTGAACGGCATCGACCGCGAAGTCGTCGAGAAGTGGCTCTATGTCATCATCGGCCTGGCCCTCTTTTCGGGGATCCTCGGCACCGGCCATCACTACTACTGGATCGGCGCACCGGGATACTGGCAGTGGATCGGCTCGCTGTTCTCCACCCTCGAAGTCGCACCGTTCTTCACCATGGTCGTCTTCACCTTCGTCATGACCTGGAGGGCTGGACGCAAGCATGAGAACAAGGCGGCCCTCCTCTGGTCGATCGGATGTTCTGTAATGGCCTTCTTCGGGGCCGGGGTCTGGGGCTTCCTGCATACGCTGTCGTCGGTGAACTACTACACCCACGGCACGCAGGTCACCGCCGCTCACGGTCACCTCGCCTTCTTCGGTGCATACGTGATGCTGAATCTCGCCGCCATGGCCTACGCCATTCCGCAGATCCGCGGGCGCGCGCCATACAACCAGTGGCTCTCGATCAGCAGCTTCTGGATCATGTGCGGGGCGATGTCGGTCATGACTTTCGCGCTGACCTTCGCGGGCGTCATCCAGGTTCATCTGCAGCGCGTTCTCGGTCAGTCCTACATGGACGTCCAGGACCAGCTCGCCCTCTTCTACTGGGTCAGGCTCGGCTCCGGCGTCTTCGTCTTCATCAGCGCGCTGATGTTCATCTGGTCGGTGCTTGTCCCCGGACGCGCACGCATGCCCAACGCAGCAGTACAGCCCGCCGAATAAGGCGGGCCCCCTCACTGGAGATCAGTCATGACAATAGCCCTCAATCATCCGCTGCATCCAAAGGACGAAATTCCCTACTATGCGCCTCAGGGCAATGAATGCGCCCTCTTCGAAAGCGCCTGGACCCGGCAACTTCCGGTCCTGCTGAAGGGCCCGACAGGATGTGGCAAGACCAGGTTCGTACAGCATATGGCAGCCCGCCTGGGGCTGCCCGTATCGACGGTATCCTGCCACGACGACCTTACCGCGGCAGACCTGACCGGTCGCTACCTCCTGAAGGGAGGCGAGACCGTATGGATCGACGGCCCGCTCACAAAGGCGGTTCGCAACGGTGGCATCTGCTATCTCGATGAGATCGTCGAGGCGCGCAAGGACGTGGCAGTGGTCCTCCATCCGCTCACCGACGATCGCCGGATCCTTCCCCTGGAAAGAACCGGCGAGCTTCTCGAGGCACAGTCGGGCTTCATGGTCGTCGTTTCCTACAATCCCGGCTACCAGAACCTTATGAAGGCGCTGAAGCCCAGCACGCGGCAGCGTTTCGTGTCGATCGAATTCGACTTTCTGCCGCGGGACAAGGAAATCGCCACCGTCTCGCGCGAGAGCGGGCTTCCTGAAGCCAGGGTCGCGTCTCTCGTCGATCTCGCCCGACGGCTCCGCTCGTTGAAGGGACAGGATCTCGAGGAAGGCGTTTCGACCCGGCTCCTGATTTATTGCGCGACGCTTGTCGAGGCCGGAATTCCCATGGCCGAAGCCGTCAGGGCCGCAATTATTGAACCACTGACCGACGAGGCCGATGTCAAGGCGGCGCTCGTTGAAGTTGCCAAGGCGACGATAGGCTAGGTGCGACATGCTTGAGTTTCTGGAGCTGGAAGAAACCGTTGGACGCACCTGGCATCGCCTCGTAGGCGATACCAGCTCCTGGAAGCGCCATCCGGAGCACGCTGTCCATCTTGCCGACCTAAAGGCGCAGCTCGCGGTCTGCTTCCGCGCCTTTGGTGGTGGGCGCACGCTTCAGATCCAGAAAGCGCGCCAGAAAACCTCGTCTCATCGTCTGCGGCTTCGCCAGGTTGTCGGTCTCGGCGAGGAAAGAAGCGATCATCCATCCTGGGATGGTTCCGCGATCCATCTACCGGCCACGATCGACCTCTTCCACGACGAGAGGCTCAATCGTGACCTCTACTTCTGGCTCGCGGGATATATCGCTGTCGCACAGATGCCGGGGCCGGCCTCCAGCGACAGGATGCTGGGCGACATCGCCCGGATCGAGGCGGGGCGCAGCAATTGCGCGCGGTTGGTCAGGGAATTCCCCGGAATGGCAGAGCGATATGCCCGCCTCAGCCATGCGGTCCTATCCTGCCGCGTTCGCGGGAAACTCCCTCAGGCAGAGATGCTTGTTGAAGATTTCGTGAAGAGTGCCCTCTCCTTCCCCTTGGAGCATGTCCTCCCGTCGGGGTGCCGGCCCGCTCTAGCGGCCGCTCCTCCCGGATACCTGCCGATGCTTCCCGTTCCCCTCTGGCCCGACTTCACTGGGCGGGCGGAATGCCAACCGACCGACCGAGACGACCTCCCATCCGACGACACATCGTCTGATGACGATGGAAAGCGGGTTTCTCACGAGGCAAAGCGAAAGGACGATGCCGCCGACCGAAAGCGCGACCCGTTTATTCTCAACCGCTTCGAGAAGATCCTCGCCATGGCGGAAATGGTCAATGTAGACCGCCCGACAGACGACAGGGAGGACGACGAACCGTCGGCTGCCGACGAGCTCGACGACATCACGCTCAGCGGAACCAAGGAGCGGCCGAAGTCAAAGTTCCACTTCGATCTCGACCTCTCCCCCGAAGCCGTTGATCCTTCGCGAATAGAAGGCGAGCTGCTCTATCCGGAATGGAATTTCAGGACACAACAGTACGCTGAAGACCATTGCCGGGTTGTGCTCGGGACAATTCAGGACGCGGAGATTTCCCCGATTGCAGGCGACCAGTCCGTGATCCGGAAGGTACGCAAGCAGTTCGAGATCCTTCGGCCACGACGCGAGATCTGCCGAGCACAGTTGGACGGAAACGAAATCGATCTTGAAGCGGTGGTGCGCTCGCGCATCGATCTTCTGGCCACCGGTTATCCCGATGACCGCATCTACGAATCGTCGCGTCCTGCGGCCCATGAGCTGGCCACATCCATTTTGGTCGACGTCTCGCTATCCACGGATTCGTGGCTCGACAATCGGCGGGTGCTCGACGTGGAGATGCAGGCGCTTAACGTGCTGGCTCGTGGCCTCGACGCCTGCGGCGACAGCTTCGCGATCGACACGTTCACGTCTCGCCGACACAGCTGGATCCGGGTGGACAGCGTAAAGCGCTTCGAGGAGAAGTTCTCCGCCACGACCGCCAGCCGCATCGCCAGCTTGAAGCCCGGCTATTACACCCGCATGGGCGCGGCGATCCGACACGTGTCCAAGCAACTCGACATACAGGGGGCAAGGAAGAAGCTGCTGCTGATTCTGACCGACGGAAAGCCGAACGACGTGGACCACTATGAAGGCCGGTTCGCGCTCGAGGACTCCCGGCGGGCGGTGATGGAAGCCCGCAATCGCGGCCAGGCAGTGTTTGCGGTCACCGTCGACCGCAATGCTGGCGATTACCTTCCCGCGATCTTCGGGCGGTCGGGCTTCTCGCTGGTCTCAAATATTGCGAAGCTTCCGAGCGCTCTGCCTGTGATCTATCGAAACCTGACGGCATAGCGGGACTACGATCACTGCCAGGGGCTTATGTGGGGGCGTCTGTGCGGGCGATCCAGCCGGTTCTTCTGCCATTGGACGGGGGGCCGACGTCGAGGCTGAGGGGCTGGGAAGATCCCGGCGGCAATCGCGCAAGCCAAGTCGCCTTTGGTTCTGCGGCTGGTCATCCGCAAAAGGGGCGCTGGACAGGAGCATCGAAACAACGATGTTGCCGTCTCGCGGACCATCCCATGTCACGCCGATCGTTTGACGAACATGGCGCCTTCTGGCGGCGACTTCCACCCAAACTGGCTCACCGCGAACTTCCATCCACGAGATGCTGCGCGTCAGGATTGAGATTGGCAGCGCGACGACGGTGCTCGCAAGAGGAGCCTGTCCGCCAACCCTGCCAATGGCGGCGAGCGAGACCCCAGAGATTGCCGGAAATGGCGGATACGGTCTGGCGGGTTGCGTCTGGCCGAAACCGTCCCGGCCAGCAGAGAAGGCGAAAGGTCAACACCCCATGAAGAAGCGGGCAGCGACCAGCTTAGGCTGCCTTGCTGTGAGACCGTCCCAAGGACCCGAAATAGGCGTCGAACGCGGCAGCAACCGCCCTGACCATAAATCGGGAGCTGCGGGAAACGACCACCCGGCCCTCCTCGATCGTGACTACGCCGTCCGAGACAAGCGCCTGCAACCGGTCGTTCCTGTCGAGCAGAAAACCGCTCTCGTATCCTGATTCCTCGGCCAGCTTCGGCAGATCCACCTCGAAGTCACACATCAGGCGCTCGATCACCCTGGCACGAAGCTTGTCTTCCTCGGTTAGCATATAGCCTTTCGCCGTGGGCAAAACACCGGATGCGACCCGTTCAGCATAGCGGCCCAGCGCCACGTGATTTTGGTAGTAACCGGACGGCAGCCTTCCTATCGCGGAGGCGCCAAGGCCGATCAGGGTGGCACAGTCATCCGTGGTGTAGCCTTGGAAGTTCCTGTGGAGGGTGCCGGCGCTGGAGGCGACTGCGAGCTCGTCACCTGGCAGCGCAAAGTGATCTAGGCCAATGCGGACATAGCCACAGTTGACAAGTTCCTCCGCCACCGCCTCGGCCTGCTCGTTTCGCTGCGCGGCATCCGGCAACGCGGCTTCATCTATAAGCCGTTGATGCTTCTTGAAGGCCGGGACATGAGCATATCCAAAAACTGCGAAGCGCTCGGGGCTCAATTCGACTGCCTGTCTGACCGTATCCACGCACGATTGGACAGTTTGATGCGGCAGGCCGTAGATCAGGTCGAAATTGATGCTCGTCACCCCGAAGGAGCGCAACCCTGCGACGGCTGCCTGGGTCTGACCAAAGGTCTGGATGCGGTTGATGGCCTTCTGTACGACGGGATCGAAACTCTGCACGCCGAGGCTGGCACGATCAACGCCGTTCTCTCCCATCGCCGCGATCATTTCTGGCGCGAGTGTGCGCGGGTCGATTTCGACGGCCACGCTGGCATCGTGCTCGAACTGAAAGGCGCTCCTGAGTTTCATCATGAGCGCCGCGAACTCGTGGGGCTTCATGATCGTGGGCGTTCCGCCTCCGAAGTGGACGTTCTTGACCGGCACATTGTTTCCGGTCGCAAACGACACCAGTTCGATCTCCTGGCTCATGACGTCGAGATATTCCAGGATCGGTGCGTCCTGCCGGGTGATGGTCGTGTGGCAACCACAGTACCAGCACATCGAGCGGCAAAAGGGTACGTGCAGATAGATCGAGACAGGGTCCGAGGCGGATATGGCTTGAAGTCCTTGCGCGTATTCGTCAGGTCCCACTGTCTCAGCGAATGCCGGTGCGGTTGGATAGCTTGTGTAGCGCGGGAGTCGGGCGTCGCCGTACTTGGCGACCAGAGCTTCCGACATGTCGATCTCCTTTCTTGAGGATCATCGCGCTCTTATGTCTGCCCACCGCCTGCATTTCCTTGTCATATGTCAATGAAAACGAATTCGCACGGGCCAAACCTCCTCGATGTTTGTTCGCTGTCAAAGTGCCCCAATCCGCGCAAGCCTATCGTTGCCAACTGACAACGGATGCGCCGCGGTCCCGTCGATCATCATGCCAGCGGCTGAAGGAACAATCACATGACTGACGCGCCCTCCACGCACAGCGAAATCACGCATATCGACGTGCGTGTACTACCGCCATTTGAGCGTCATCCCCAAATCTTCGGCACGCTGCATACGCTGGCGCCTGGAAAGGTTTTGCATATCACCAGTGATCACGAACCCCGGCCGCTTCAATACCAGTTGGAAACGGCACTTCCTGGAAAGTTTTCCTGGGAATACCTGGAGCAGGGGCCGGAGGTCTGGCGTGTGGAGATCACCCGTCTCGACGCCGGCTGCGACTGCTGCTGCGGCAGCCACTAGCACCGGAGAAGCACGATGATGCCAATGGGCGCCAGTCTGTCGCGCTGGACCATGTGCTACTTCGGCGCAGCGCTCCTCTTTCTGCTGTTTGCGGAGGTTCTGCTGTCAACAGGAAGCTGGGCGCCATCCGTCGACGTCAGCGATCCTCGCGCCCTCATCGTCGTGCACGCTGTAACGATTGGATGGCTTGCCCTCTTGATGATTGGCGCGCTGCTGCAGTTCGCACCGGTTCTTACGGGGTTGAGCCTTCCCAAAGGACGGTACGACGTCCTTGGCCTCGGCGGCATCGTCGCCGGGCTTGCCCTTCTGCTGCTGGGCTTCCATTTGATCGACCGTGGATCCGAACTCGCGGGCGGGGTGATGCTCGCTGCGGTCGCCACTCTGGCGCCTTCACTTTCCTGGGTGGGAACTGCGTTGCTGCTCGTGCTGTGGCGCGGTCGCAAGAGCCATCCGGCATCGCCCCTCGTCCTGATCGCAATCGGTTGCCTCGCGGCAACAGCCGCCCTCGGCTCGCTCTTTGCTGTAACCGTTTCGGGTGTCTCCCAGGCACCGGTTTTCATCGTCCTTCTGCTCCACGGGGTTCCCTTCCACGCAAGCTTCGGCCTCGGGGGGTGGATGACGTTGGCGGCCATCGGCGTAAGCTATAAATTGCTCCCGATGTTCCTGTTGTCCGACGACATGAAGCGGGCGCAGCTTATCGCCAACATGGCTGGCGTGAGTATGGTCGTGCTGGCGGTGGCGACTGCGATTTCACTGACGTGGCCGACCGTTTCCCAATGGTTGCTTGCAGCGGCAGCAATAGTGTTCGCTGTAGCGATCGCCATATATGTACGGGAGCTGATATCGGCCTACAAAGGACGCCGCCGCGGGCCTCTGGAGGTGAACATGTCCGGATCACTGCCGGCCTTCACGCTACTTGGACTGTCAATGTCGATGCTCGCGACAGGCCTCGCAACCAATGTGGGGAGCCATTTTCTCGCAGCCGCAGTCTACCTGTTCGTCTTCGGCTGGCTGACGGGTCTGGGTCTTGCCCAATTGCTCAAGATCATACCCTTCCTGACGTGGATCGAGGTCTTCGGCCCCCTCCTCGGACGCCGGCAGACGCCGCGTCTCTCCGATCTCGTATCGGGAGGTCGGGCCGCGATCTGGCTTTGGCTCTTCTACGGCGCGGTTGTCGTCGCGTCGTTTGCAATAGCTGTGGCTTTCGACGGCCTTTTCCGTGTTGCCGTCATCCTCCAGACCTTCTCGACCGCTGCCCTCATCATCGAGCTTGTCCTTGCTCGCTCACTCGCAAATATAGATGCTTCGATGAAGACAGCACCATTCAAAAAGCCGGCGCTTCTTTTCGCCGTTAATCAAAGGGGTAACGCCAATGGTTCAGCTTCGTGAACTCGACGTACGTCAGATCCTGCGGGACGGCGGGATGCCGTTCCAATTGATCATGGATACCGTCTCCAGCCTTGATCCTGGCGAGGGACTTAGGCTCCATGTGATATTCCAGCCGGTTCCCCTGATCCGTCAGCTCGAACAGCGGGGCTACTCGCACGTCGCTCGAAAGCTTTCGGAGGATGACTGGGAGATCGATTTCGTCCCCGGCGACCAAGCTGTCGAACCTGACCTGCCGGCCCCGGCAACGGAAGCCATCTGGCCTGATCCGGTTTGGAACCTCGATCTAACCGACCTTCCGCCTCCCGAACCGATGGAGCGTATCCTCGCGCGGCTCGAGACGATGGAAAGCGGCGAAGTCCTTTTCGCCCTGCTGAACCGTGAACCGGTTTTTCTCTTCAATGAGCTGAAGGACCGCGGCCATGAGTGGATCGGGAACTTCGACGACAGCGGAAAGGTTTACAGGATCATGATCAGAGCGACGCCGGCAGGTTCGGATGGCTGATCTCTCTCCGAATCTGATCCTCGATGTGCTCCGGGGAATCAAGGACCCGGAGGTCGGAACCAGCATCGTGGACCTGGGTCTCATCTACGAGATAGATACCGACCCCACAGGCATCGTAAGGATCAAGATGACCACGACCACGCGCTTCTGTCCGGTATCGGGCTTCATTGTCGAGGCGGTAAAGAACCGTGCCGCCGAGGTCGATGGCGTGATCGATGTCGTTGTCGATCTCGTCTACGATCCTCCATGGTCGCCAGACATGGCCGCGCTGTTTTCATTCGAGCAGCCAGCCTGACGACGGCAAAGGCTGGAAAGGCATCAAATTGTGAACATCGACCTTGATAACCTGGCCGTAGACGCTTCCTATCTGGCAGGCCGGTTTGGCCTGTCGGCAGAGACGCTTCGAAGCTACATGAAGCGGGGCCTTGTCCGTGGCACAGTCGAGGCCGGTATAGGTGACGACGCCGGCAGGACGCGCCTCTCGGTCCGTTTCGGCAACCGCATGTGGATTGCAATCGTGAGCTCAAACGGCAGCGTTTTGAGCGAAGAGACAAGATTTGTCGCGAAGGGACCGCAGGGCTCGTAATCGGGTACGAAACGGTTGCCCCACCCTGTCGCTTGTTCCCGCCCGTCTCGCTGGAGCGTTCCCTTGCTGACGGCTGCGACCTCCTGAGCGTCACAGAACCGTCATCGCGCGTCTTGCCGCCTCCCTTTTCGGCTGTCGGACGACCGCGCCGAAACGCTCGGCGCGGAACGCTGCCCGACACTCATTTTCCCCTGACGGTCAACGGCTTGCGGCCAGCGCAGAGCATCGGGGCATGCTCGAATGCAAACATTGCCAACGCAGCCATCCATCCGATCGCCGAAGTCAGCAATATCTGTGCAGTGAACGATGGCGCGATTTCTGCAAGCGGTCGCAGAAGAGCCACGAAGGCAAGAACGACATAGGATGCGTTCGTCATCCTGCTCGATTTGAGCTTGCGTCCAGTATGGCCACGAGTGGCACGCGTCATGACGGCCAGCATCATCAACGAAATGGCGCCGATGGCAAAGACATGCAGCACTGCGATCTGGGGTAGGCCTGCGGCACCAAGAGCGACGGCGGCAAATCCCAATGGGACGAAGGCAAAGGCGGCATGTAGGACGAACACGATCGGCTCCGCCCAAGTGGTCCAGCCGCGCCAACGGTACAGGCGAATGACATTCATCACCGTCGCGACAGCGGCGACGATGCCGGTCGCGATCGCGTCTGGCCAGACCGCCCAGGATCCGAGCGCGACTGCGCCCACGATGATCGTTGCCGCGTCATACCGATTGTACGGTACGGGAAAGTCGGTTCGCCCGAACTGGTTCAGCCAGTTGCGGGTAAAACTGGGAAGGATTCGCCCACCGACGATTGTCACCAACAGCACGTAGGCGCTCAGCCCGAGACGAATAGGCAGCTCGGGGCTTATCCCGTTGATTGCCTTCACCTGGAAGCAGATGTTGGCGACGGACAGGATGAAAAGCCCGGCGACAACCTTTAGGTCCTTCCATTTCTTGCCTGCGATTACTTCTCGCGTGCACAGGACAAGCATTGCGGGCAAGAAGAGGGCGTCGACAAAAGCGGCTGCCACAACTCCTGTAAGACCGCTCGCCAACATCGCGAGGCGGCCAGCGCACCAGATCGAGAACAGGAAGGCCAGCGGTCGCCCGGCTATCGGAAGTCTGCCCGTCCAGTTCGGTATCGCCGTGAGCAGAAATCCCGCCAGTATTGCCGGCGCGAAGCCGAACAGCATCTCGTGGGCGTGCCAATATAGTGTCCCATAGTCTTCAGCGACCGGAACGCCAAGCGTCAGGTAGGCGGTCCAGAGGCCCATGCTGACAATGCCCCAAAGCGCGGATGCGAGAAAAAATGGCCGGAAGCCATACGAGAAGAGGACAAGGCCGGTCCGCGACATGCCGCGGGGGACGCGCGTCTCGGCGTCCATGGTCTTCTGCATGATCGTAGTCTCCAAATTGACGGCCAAGCAATGCCAAGTTTTGGAGCGCAGGTCGTTGATATTACGCAAATAGGGACAGTACAACTTTGCGCTGCCACAAATAGCAAATTTGCTCCAAGTCAAAGAGTTTGACCGCCTTTTCTCTACTCTCCTTCTCGACAGGGCGAGGTTCGCTCGCTCTTCGACCACAGGAGTTGGGAAATGACAAACACTATGCAAATGACCCGGCGCACCATGCTGACCGGCGCCGCTGTCGCAGGGGCGCTTACACCCATCATCGTCGCGAGCACCGCTGCCCATGCCGACGATCATGCCGCCCCCGCGGAACTCAAGGGTGCCAAGAAGGTCGACCTGTCGAAGCTGGCTCGTGAAAAGGTCGAACTCGTAAAGCCGCCGTTTGTGCACGCTCACGATCAGAAGGCCAAGGGTGGGCCAAAGATCAAGGAATTCACGCTTACCATCGAAGAAAAGAAGATGGTGCTGGACAAGGACGGCACGGAAGTGAACGCCATGACGTTCAACGGCTCGGTCCCCGGCCCGCTGATGGTTGTCCACCAGGATGACTATGTTGAGCTGACGCTCATCAATCCCGAGACCAACACGATGCAGCATAACATCGACTTCCACGCCGCGACCGGCGGCCTTGGGGGTGGCGCTCTGACCGTCGTGAACCCCGGTGAAAGCACCGTCCTGCGCTTCAAAGCCACGAAGGCAGGCGTCTTCGTCTACCACTGCGCTCCTCCCGGAATGGTGCCTTGGCACGTGACATCGGGGATGAACGGCGCAATCATGGTGCTGCCGCGTGAAGGCCTGACAGACGGTCACGGAAAGCCGCTCGTCTATGACAAGGTCTATTATGTTGGCGAACAGGACTTCTACATCCCTCGGGACGAAACCGGAAAATTCAAGAAATACGAAAGCCCCGGCGAGGCCTACGAGGACACCGTTGCGGTGATGAAGACCCTTACGCCGACCCACATCGTCTTCAACGGCGCGGTCGGTGCACTGACTGGCGACAACGCGATGACCGCCAAGGTCGGCGAAACGGTCCTGATCATACATTCGCAGGCTAACCGCGACACGCGTCCGCATCTCATCGGTGGCCATGGCGAATACGTCTGGGCAACCGGCAAGTTCGCCAACGTGCCCGACATCGACCAGGAGACCTGGTTCATTCCGGGCGGTACCGCAGGCGCTGCGATTTACACCTTCGCTCAGCCTGGCATCTACGCCTACGTGAACCACAACCTGATCGAAGCGTTCGAGCTTGGTGCGGCGGCCCACTTCAAGGTCACGGGGGACTGGAACGACGATCTCATGACGTCGGTCAAGAGCCCGCAAGCAAGTTGACCATTGGCGGGGGAGGTGCGCGGACGGGGTGGTCCGCGCACCGTTCTTTATAAGGAGGCGCTACTCGCGAAAAGACCATGAACAGGCACGCTGAGACTGGATCGGTTTCAGGCATTTCGATCGCTATTCCACTCGCTCTTCTGGCCGCGCTCTCCGGAGCGGTTGCCGTGAAGGCGGGTTTTGCTTCGTCCGGTCAACACGACGGTGGAGTTACCGCTCCGGAAGTGGTCACCATACAGCCTCATTCTTTCGAGTATCGCGAGGCGACCGAATATTTTCGCAAGGGCCTTGCCGTCGACGCGCCAAAGCACGACGCGAAGGTCCGCCTCCCGCTCGACGTCATGAAGTTTCAGACGAGCCGCGCAGAATATCAGCGCTGCGTGCTGGACGGCGCGTGTGCACCGGCCGAATATGAAGGCCAGGCCGGGCCCGACCTGCCGGTCACAGGGGTGAGCTACGACGATGCAGTGCAGTACGCGGCATGGTTATCGCAGCGGACAGGCGAGAACTGGCGCCTGCCGAGCGACTTTGAACTTGCATATGCCGCAGCCGACCGCTTTCCTGACGATGCGCTTGGCATCGACGCCGACGACACGAACCCGGCGACACGTTGGCTTGCCGATTACGAGCGCGAGGCCCGCCGCGCGGCCTCGACCAACCCCAAGCCGCAGCCGAGAGGTTCGTTCGGCATCAGCACGACCGGCCTTGTCGACTTCGCGGGCAATATCTGGGAATGGACCTCCACCTGCAACAGGCGGGTCGATCTAGACAAGGCAGCAGAGGCGGAGACACTGGATCCAGCAGGCTGCGGCATTATAATAGCTTCTGGTAAGCACAGGTCGCCGATGAGCAGCTTCGTTCGAAATCCCAAGGGCGGGGGCTGCGCAGTCGGAGCGCCGCCCGACAATCTCGGTTTCCGGCTCGTCCGCCGTCCCACGTTTTTCCAGAGCGTGGTGGCGTTCGCCCGCAGGGCCGCAACGGACGCTCTTGGCCCCCATATCAGCGCCCACACGGAGCAGAACGAAAATGAAGGTTGATCGCGCAGTATTGAAGTCCCTGCCGCTCTTCGAACGGATGACGGACACTGATCTCGACACGATGCTCGAGCACGCTGTGCCGCGTCGCATCGCCCAAGGAGATACCGTTTTCGAGCAAGGGGCACAGGCGAAGTCGTTCTTCCTGCTGCTGCATGGGCGGCTCAAGGTGACGCAGGTGACGCAGGACGGCCAGCAGATCATTGTCCGGATGGTACACCCCGGCGACTTGTTCGGCTTCGCCATGGCGTTTCGCAGGACCGACTACCCAGGCACGGCCCGTGCCGCGGCCGAAAGCTTGATCCTCGGATGGCCGACGGACATGTGGGGACGCTTCGTCGAACAGAACCCACGCCTGGCGATGACTGCGATGCAGACCATCGGCCAGCGGCTTGAAGAGGCCCACGTCAGAATTCGCGAGATGTCGACGGAGGAAGTTGAAAAGCGCGTCGCGCACGCCGTGCTCCGCCTGTCCAAGCAGGCGGGAAAGGCCGACGGTGTTGGCATCCGGATCGACTTCCCGATATCGCGGCAGGATATCGCGGAGATGACCGGAACGACCCTTCACACGGTCTCACGCATCCTCAGCGCGTGGGAATCAAAGGGTATCGTCGAGGGCGGGCGGCAGAAACTCACCGTCACCGATCCGCAGCGCCTTCTGAAGCTGGCCGACGGCGAACGCGAGTAGACCGCCATGGCCGTGATGTTGGACAACGGCATACGGCTGCTTCTTTTGGCCGCTGGGCGCCATCCCTTCCGGGTTACGATCGCCGAGACCGCCGAGGCTTTCGGGGCGTCACACCCACACCTTGCGAAGGCAGCGAACCTTCTGGTTCGTCGCGGTTTTTTGGCGAGCCGGCGCGGCAAGAGAGGAGGCCTTTTCCTTGCGCGGTCGCCAGAGACGATCTGCCTTGCGGAGGTTGCCGCAGCGCTCGTTTCCTGCGAGGCCAGGTCGGATGCGCTGGACACTCTCCAAGGATGGCGGACGATAGAGCAAGGAGCTGCCCTCGCCTATAAAGGTCATCTGGCCAGACATACGCTCGCAGACCTCCTTAAACCCGCCAACTCAAGGTAGCTCCCCCTTGCACCTTTGAAGCGCTGCGGCATGCGGGATGTCTTCGCCATGCGTCGATATTCGCCTTCCGTTTCCCGATAACTTTGATGGAGGTCAAAGTGCGCTCTTGCCTGCTTCGCTAGGCTTCGTGCAGGCACTGAATCAATTGCTCGCTCAAGCGGGTTCAACGGAAAAGAAATGAAAAGAACCATGAGACCACAGCAGAAGCCGTTCGTCGTAGAGATCAAGAAGCGCAGAGCTCCCCGTGCGGCCGGAGCCGAACACAAGCCCGACCTTGATGCGCGCACCGGCAAGGTCGATACGGACAAGCTTTGCCGGCTGGTCTTCGGTCGCCTGCAGCGTTCCTGAAACGGGCTGATGCCTTGTGTGCGGCCGGCGATTTTTCCAAACCTTCCGGGGCACTCAGAAATCCTTCCGCACCAGCGGTTTTCCATCTCCATACTGTTTTGCGATGGAGAGCTTTGATCGGCCGCAATCGATGGTCACCGCATCTGATTGGTTTGCCTCGCCGACGGCTGAATGATGCCCTCTTCCGACAAGTGGTGTCCTTGCCAACGGGCCAGCAACCCTGGAGCGTTGCTAGCTGAACGCCGCCCAGCCGACTGCAAAGGTCAACGTCGGAAGCGCCAAGAGGCACGTCGCCAGGAGCCGCCGGCCGAGACGCCGGTCGTAGAGGCCAGTGATCTGGTGGCAAAGTGCGACAGACCAGACGGCGGCCGCCAGAACCAGCGCGCCTCTTAGATCGTCGACGATGGGCAACATGATCCCGTCCATCCGCAGCTGCGATATCGTGAGCGACAGAAGGCCCGTGAACAACGAAGCGGAAGCAAGGGGAATAAGGGATTGTGCGAGGTGATGCATCGGGCGGACGCGATTGCGAAGGATCCAGGCGCTCGCTGCCAGAGGGAACCCAAAAGCGAAGGTCGCCAAGGCAGCTGACAATGCGAGAAGCGCAAGCAGGGACACGGCGTCGACGATCGTCATGATATCGCCGGCTGCAGGATAGTTGGTCAACAGCCACCATGGCAGCCGTAACGAAAGCGGCCACATCAGCTGTGCGTCGAGGCAGGCTTCCACCAACCACTGGCGTACGGCCAGAAACCAGTCACTGCCCGACCAGGTGAGCGCTGCCGGGACGAGACCAAGCATGACCGGGAGCAACATCGCAGTCTCCCATCCGGTCGCCATCCGGCCGGATCCTCGCACGATGTCGATCGCCGGCTTTCGCCACGCCAGCCGGATCGCGCCCCTATGTCCGGAACAACGGCCGCACATGTGACAGGCGGCAGCTCCCTGCATGGTCTTGATGGGGACCAGGGGCGCACAGTTCACGGCATCAGGTCGGCCGCGTGGCGCGGGCCAGCTCGCCGGATCCACCCTGAAATGGAGGGGCGCTATCTTCGAAACGATGCCGAATACGCCGCTGACAGGACACAGGAACCGGCACCACACTCTCTTGGCCTTGCCATATCGAGCGCCTACGGCGATTGCTGCGAATGTCGAGCCGCCGAGCAGAAGTGCGGCCGGCTTGGGATACTGATAAATGCTCGTAAGCTGACCGTACACTGTGGTGGAAATGAACGACAGGACCGGCCAACCCGACCACTTCATCCAGCCAGGAATCGCCCTCCCCGCGCCCCGTTCACTGGCAAACTCCGAAAGCGCGCCTTCCGGGCAGAGTATCCCGCACCAGAACCTGCCGACGAGCGCCGTTGCAAGGATCACAAACGGCCACCAGAGGCCCCAGAACACAAATTGAGCAAAGCGCGTCAGGTTCGTCCATATGAAGTCGGTACTCGCAGGAAGAGGCAGGACGACGGGCACGACGAGAAGCGCCGCATAGCCTGCCACGATCCCCCATTGAAGGCGTCGGATGAACACCTGCCGCCGCAGGAGAAGATCGCCGAAGCCGCCAAGAAGCGCCTGCGCGCCAATCTGGATGGAGGTCATGCAGGAGCCTTCTCTCTAAGCGGCGGCATGTAAGCCAGAGAGGCGGTGAGCCAGTAGACCCCGATGCCCAGAAGAGGAAGAAGTTCTGGACGGGCTCGATAGCCTGCGAGCCCGGCGAGGAAGGCGCCGGCCCCCCTGCCATCGTCGAGAAGCCAGCTCAAGTCCCATAGCGGCGCGGTCAAGGGCGTCAGGATGCCAATGGAAATCGACTTGTCGATGACGGTCATGGCCAGGCCGCTGCCGAGGATGATGAGGAGCGCCTGACTGATCCGCGACAACACCTTCTTGGATGCCATCGCCGCACCGGTCCTAAACGCCCAGAACGTTCCCACGGCCAGCACCAGACCAATCGCTCCCGACACGAGGACAATGCCGGTCTGCCACCCTTCGGACGCGGAGAGCATTCCATAGAGAAAAATGACTGTTTCGGCTCCTTCCCGGGCTACGGCAAGCGCCGCCAGGCAAGCCAGACCCAGCCAGTTGCCAGCCCGTACATGCCCGAGCGCCTCATTGCGCAGTCCCCCGCTATCGCCCTGTTCCATCCGGCGCATCCAGAACACCATTCGCACCATGAGGACTGACGCCAGCGACGCCATGATCATCTGGAGTATTTCCTCGGCATCCCCGTCGAGCAGTGCGGAGGCCCGGCTCATGATCAACGCCAGGGCGGCGGCGAACAGGATGCCAGAGGCAACGCCCGCGGCAATCCATCCGACGGCTGTTTTTTGAGCAGAAGGCCCCTCCCGCAACGACCAGGTCAAAAGGATCCCGACGACGAGCAAGGCTTCAAATGTTTCCCGCCAGACCACGGATGCGATCTCGAAGGACTGCAGATAAAGATTCGCGCTCATTTGGCGACCATGCTCGCCGGTGGCATGTCGAGGTGAAAGTCGTCGAAGAAGGCATAGGTTCCGACATCCAACGAGCGAAACACGAGAAAGCTTGAGGCGCCCGGAGCGAGCACCTTTTCCTTGCGCAGCGGAATGCTTTCGAATTCGACCGGCGTCGAGCCGTCGTTGTGAAGCTCAAGCTTGAAACGCGTGTTGGCTGGCACCTCGATGACGGATGGCGAGATCATCCCGTTGCTGAAGTGAATCTGGATGATCGGATCGTCGCCCTGCGCAACGGCGGGCGTCACCGCGAGGCAGACCGAGAGCCCCGAAACGAGCGTCCGCAGCCACATCAGTAGCCGCCCTTCTTTCCGACACCGGCAAACACGAATTCATATTTCAGGGTAAATGCTTCAGGCCAAGCGGCTACTCCGGTCTCCTTGTCGACATGCCGGCCGAACGACATCATGCCGTGACCGCCAGGGTGCACGGTGAGTTCAAGCGCATAGCGGCCTGGCCCTGAGAGCTTGACGTTGTCGCCGTAGTGCGGCCCGTCGCTTGCGACCATCGCCTCAAGGGCACCCCCCTGTTCGGCGCCATTGTCCAGGTTCTTCACCCTGTATTCGACATGAAGACCCGGCACCCAATCGCCCTCGGCAAAGCCATTCGCGTTCTCGGCCGTGGCGTGTATGTCCGCTTCCAGATGAACGTCGGATTCGGCCGTTGCAAGCATCATTCCCGGAGGATCCATTTCGATCGGCTGAAGATAGACGGCTGCCACTTCCATCCCACCCGCAAGCTGCGGCGCTCCGATCGGATATTCCGCGGCGCGCACAGCAAAAGGCATGGCGGCGAGAAGAACAGGCGCGAGGCAAAGGCGGGTAGCTCGAAGCATTGTGTGTGATCCGTAAAAGGTGACTGAACGGCTCACCTTTATCAGCGCAATTGCCCCGCTCTTTGCGCTGGCGCAAAGATGAGGACTTCGCAAGGCTGATTTGACATTCCTCAACGCCCGTTCGTGCAGATCGTGCCATCGACAAGAAAAAGGAGGCGAGCGTGACCGAATTTCTAGCCGCGTTTGCGGTGTTTCTGGCGCTTCATTCGATCCCCGCTGCACCAGCGGTTCGCGCAGGCATCATCAGTCGGATTGGGAGGAGGACCTACTTCGTCGCCTATTCAGCTGCCTCGCTGCTGGCCCTGGCGTGGCTGTTTGCCGCTGCGCTGAAACTTGACTATGTGCCTTTGTGGGACCTGCAACCCTGGCATGCGGCGATCACGTTTGTCCTGGCTCCCCTGGGCGGCTTGCTGGTGATTGCAGGACTTATTAGTCCCAATCCCCTTTCGATCACCGTCCGATCATCGGAAAGACCTGGCGCCGTGGTTGGTATCACCCGCCATCCGGTTCTCCTGGGATTCGCGATCTGGGCAGCGGGACACATCATCGCCAATGGCGATCTGCGGTCCATTCTGTTGTTCGGCGGTTTCGCCCTCTTTGCCATCGGCGCCATACCGATGATCGAGAAGCGGGCAAAGCGGCGGCTTGGATCACGGTGGGAGAGCCTGGCTGCGCCGACCTCGATCCTGCCTTTCCGGGCGTTTCTGGCTGGAAGGCGACCCGCCTTCGACGTGCCCTTGGTCGCCTCCATTCTCCTGACTGGTATCCTTGTTGGCTGGCTTTTGTTTGGCGGCGGTCATGCCCTGCTTTTCGGCGCCGACCCTGTTGCAATATTCGGCTGATCGAATAACGCCTCGCCAAGCCAGGCGCGCGATTGATGCGGGACAGGAAGTCCAAGCAGATCGACTGCCCGACGAGCGAGGTGGTCTACCACCTCCTGGATGGACTGGGGCCGATTGTAGAATGCCGGCACGGGCGGCATGACGATCGCTCCCATTTCCGTGACGGTGACCATGTTGCGAAGGTGTCCGAGATGCAACGGCGTCTCGCGGGTGAGCAGGACCAGCCTGCGCCTCTCCTTCAGTTGAACATCCGCCGCCCGAGAAATCAGGTTTTGAGACAGGCCGGTGGAGATCGCTGCCAGCGTCTTCATGGAGCATGGCGCAACAATCATGCCGGTGACCGGAAACGAACCGCTCGCGATGGCCGATCCAATGTCCTTGTTGTCATATGTCCTATGTGCCTTGAGCAGCATGCGTCCGTGGGCTTCAGCCGAAACTTCGTGAGCGAGTGTCCGGCAGCCACTGTCGGAAACAACGAGATGCACCCTTACATTCAGCGAGACCAGCAGATCGAGCGCGGCGACGCCCAGCGCAGCGCCTGACGCTCCGGTCACTGCAAGCACGACATCCTTGTGTTCAGATACCCGCGTCACGTCGCAGCCTTTCCCATGTTTGCGCGGCCTTTTCCTCAAGGTTTTCGGGCATCTCCAGCACTCGACCCCATTCCCTTTCGGTCTCAGCACCGATCTTGTTGGTAGCGTCCAAGCCCAACTTGGCGCCGAGCCCGGACTTCGGAGACGCGAAGTCGAGGTAGTCGATTGGCGTGTTTTCCAGCACTACCAGGTCCCGCGAGGCATCGAACCGGGTTGCGACCGCCCACATGACCTCCTCCCACTTCCTGACGCTGATATCCGGATCGACGACAATGATGAGCTTCGTATAGTTGAACTGCGGGAGCATCGACCACAGCCCCATCATGATGCGGCGAGCCTGACCCGGATAGCGCTTGTCGATCGAAACGACGACTGCCCGGTAGGAGCAAGCTTCCGGCGGAAGCCACAGATCCCTGATCTCCGGAAACTGGCGCTTCACGATCGGGATGAAAAGCTCGGTCATCGCCTCGCCCAGCCGTGATGGTTCGTCTGGCGGGCGCCCGGTATACGTCGAGAGATACACCGGCGAGCGCCGCGTGGTTATCGCACTCAACCTGACGACTGGAAACGGCTCCACGGAGTTGTAGTACCCGGTATGATCTCCATAGGGTCCCTCTGGCGCCGTTTCCTCAGCGGAAACGTAGCCTTCGAGAACTATTTCGGCATTTGAAGGGACCGCAAGCGGGACAGTGAGCGCGCTGGAGACCTCGGTTCTCGATCCGCGCAGAAGGCCGGCGAAGTTCAGTTCGCTCATGCCTTCGGGAAGTGGAATGACGCCGGCGAGAAGCGTCGCCGGATCGGCTCCTATCACAACGGCGATCGGCATATCGAGGCCCTTACGCTGCCACAGCCGGAAATGCTTCGCGCCGCCACGATGGGCCAGCCACCGAACGATCAGCGACGACCGGTCGCGGACCTGCATCCGGTATATGCCCACGTTCACGTCCCTGGGGTCGTCGGGATTGCATGTAATCACCAGCGGCCAGGTCACGAGAGGCGCCGGCTCGCCTGGCCAGCACCATTGCACCGGAAGCTGCCCGAGGTCGATCTGCTGTCCCTTGTAGACGACCTCCTGAGAGGCAGCCGCCCTGCGCAAGCGAGGTCGCATGCTGCCCACCGCCTTGAGCATTGGCAGCTTGCTCCATGCATCGGCGAGCGACACGGGTGGTGTCGGCCGCTGAAGCTCGGCCAGGTCATCCGCGAGGCCCGTCAACCCCGCTTCGCCGACGCCAAAGCCGAGCTCGATCCGCTGCCTTGTACCGAACAGATTTGCAACGACCGGTATCGGGGAGCACCGTCCGTCGGCATTTACGGGGTTTTTGATGAGGAGGGCGGGGCCACCCTCGGAAAGCACTTTCTGGTGCAGGGCGGTCAGTTCATGCACGAGCGACACGGGCTCCTCCACGACAAGCAGCAGTCGTCGCTGCTGCAGGTCGCGAAGGAAGGACTGCAGGTCGCCATGGCGTTTGGCTTTTGGCTCTTCGTTACGCATGACGCTGAAATCGACGAGGAAACCGTCTTTGTCTTTGTCTCAGATCAAACAGAGCCTCGCCAAGAAAAACTAGGATTGCCCTGTTCAATCTGAGAGGCCGTAATGCTCGCCCCATCTCGCCTGATGGCGACCGCCCGCATCATTCCATTGCCGATCGTCGGGCGCATTGCCGACTTCCTGCTCAAGGAGGTTCTTTCAATTCATCCGAAGCTCTTCGACCGGCTCGGTGAGTACAGCCGGTCCCGCTTTGCATTCGTGCCGTCGGACTTCCCGTTTTCATTCCTGATTTGCCCAAAAGATCGCACTGTCCAAGCCTTTCGTCGCGGTACCCACATGGCCGCTGACACCACCATCTGCGGACCGCTGGTCCTGATGCTGGCCCTTGCCGAGGGCAGGATTGACGGCGACGCCATATTCTTCGCCAGAAAGCTCACTGTCACGGGTGACATGGAGGCGGTGCTGGCACTTCGAAACGCCCTTGATGACAATGAAATAGACCTCGTTGACGCAATCGGGAGATTGTCGGGCCCGATGACCCGTTCCATCACCGGAGCCCTTGGTTCGGTCCGTCGGCAAGCACTGAAGGCGCATGGTGTCCAATGGAGCTGATCTGCCCTGCAGGAACCCCTGCATCGTTTCGCGAGGCCGTCGATGCGGGGGCAGATGCCGTTTACTGCGGCTTTCGCGACGAGACAAACGCGCGCAACTTCCCGGGTTTGAATTTTGATCTCGCCGAGCTTCGTGATGCAATGGGCTACGCACGCGCGCGAAAGGTGAAGACGTTTGTCGCTCTCAACACGTTCATGACCGCCGGCAAGGAAGATCTCTGGTACCGCAGGGCAAGGGAAGCGTCGGAAGCGGGCGCCGACGCCCTCATCGTTGCAGACTTCGGATTGATGGCGCATGTCGCGGAACATCACCCGGCACAGCGCCTCCACATCTCCGTTCAGGCGTCTGCCTCCAATCCCGAGGCCCTTTCATATCTGGTCGACTGTTTCGGTGCTGCCCGGATCGTGCTGCCGCGGACCCTCACCATCCAGGACATCGCCCGCATTGCACGAAGCGTAGACTGCGAATTGGAGGTTTTCGTCTTTGGCGGATTGTGCGTCATGGCAGAGGGGCGCTGCTCGCTGTCCTCCTACGCGACCGGCAAGTCGCCAAATATGAACGGCGTATGCTCGCCAGCCAGCCACGTACGCTACCGGCAGGCCGGCGGCGACCTGGTGTCTGAACTGGGTGGCTTCACCATAAACCGGTTTTCCGAAGAAGAACCCGCTGGCTACCCGACGCTGTGCAAGGGTCGCTTCGCGGTCGGACAAAGCGCGACCTACGCTTTCGAGGACCCGGTGTCGCTGGACGTCATGGACCAGCTCGACGAGCTTCGGGCGGCCGGCGTCAAGGCATTGAAGGTCGAAGGCCGACAACGCGGCAAGGCCTACATCTCGGAGGTCGTGTCCACGCTTCGCGCCACGCTGAAGGCGGCGCCCCCGGACCGCCCGGTCCTCATGTCACGCCTTCGCAAACTCAGCGAGGGACAACAGACGACAAAGGGCGCCTATGAGAAGCGTTGGAGGTAGTCGATGAAATCTCCCTTGAAGCTTACCTTGGGGCCGCTCCTCTATCTTTGGCCGACAGAGCGCTGGCGCGACTTCTATTTCGCAATCGCCGACCAGTCGCCTGTCGACGTCGTGGTGCTTGGCGAGACCGTCTGTTCCAAGCGGTTGCATTTCATGGAACCCGAGTTCGTGGCTGTCGTTGAACGCCTGGAGGCGGCGGGAAAGGAAGTCCGTCTCTCCACGCTCGCCCTTGTAACCCTCGATCGTGAATCGAAATATCAGAGATCAGTTGCAGCCGATGAAGGTCACCTGGTCGAAGCCAACGACCTTTCCGCCCTTCAGATGCTGAAGGGCCGGCGTCACACCGTCGGACCCTTTGTCAATGTCTACAATGGACCGTCGGCCAAGCTTCTCGCACGAAACGGCGCGGCCAGCATCTGCCTGCCCCCGGAGCTGCCGGCAGCGTCGGTCGCCGAGATCACGCGATCCTGCCCCGGAGGTGATTTCGAGCTCTTCGCGTTTGGCCGCTTACCACTCGCCATCTCGGCGCGTTGCGCGCATGCCCGATCCAAGGGAAAGACCAAGGACAATTGTCAGTTCGTTTGCCAGGAAGATCCCGACGGCCTTTCCGTAGCCACGCTTTCAAACCAGCCGTTTCTCGCATTGAACGGCGTACAGACGGTCTCCCACTCCTGCCAGGCGCTTCTGGAAGGGCCGGAGGAGTGGGACGCACTGGGCGTCAGCTCACTGCGCCTCTCGCCGCAGGATTGCGACATGGTTGCCGTGTCCGCGCTCTATCGCAAGATGCTCGACGGTCACCTCGAGCCGGCGGAGACGGGCTCAAGAATACGAAGCCTCTATCCCGACGTCCCGTTGTCGAACGGATTTCACCACGGGCGCGCCGGTGCGGAATGGATTGCAAGACAAAGGAACACAGAAGGAGCGAGCAGATGACAGGGAAGCAATCGCGAAGCAGCAGTCTCGCCGATAATCATATTCTTGCAGCGGTTCGCCAGATCAAGGCTTTCGCGAAAAATCCGGCGCTCGATTGCGGCTGCTCCACGGTTGTGGGCCAGGTCCTGGTCAGCCTGGTGCCGAAACAGCGCGCTGCCGTCGTCCAGGAGCTGTTTCTGTCTGCCATGCGACAACGGGACAAAGTGTCGACCCTTATGGAACTTCTGAAGGAACTCGACCAGTTCGGGCCGGCAACAGAGATTGGGGAGGTTGAGGAAGCGGCGTTGATCTTCGACGACCTGGCCCAGCAGGCGCGGTTGGGATCGCAGCTCCTGAGAGCCTTCGCCTTCAATCGAAACGACATGCTCGCTCCATCAACCAGGCATGTTGAGGTGCAGGAGGCCTTGTCATGAATTCCGAACGGAGCTGGCAGAGACATATCGACGCTCTGGAGTTCGTCAGCCTTTGGGGAGCGTCTGGCGGCGAGCAGCGGGCGGTCCTGGAGGCGTTCCTTTTCCATTCCCGCGGGTGGTTCTCGAAAGATCCGGGTGACCTGCAAGACCGGCTTTGCAGGGAACGCTCCGGTGAATAAGCCTTCATTCCAGTTCGCGTTCATCGAGTGCGAGTTCGAGCCGGCTTCACGGAGGTATTTGGGCCCGGCAGGTATGATGTCACGGTTTGACCCAGATCAAGGTTTTGGCAGAGCGCATTGCTAATCTTCGCAGAACTTCGGCAAGGGATCGGCGTCAGCGGCGCTTTTGGCGCGCGGCAAGGAGGGAGCAAGTTTGCGGTATACGGTAGTCGCGGCGTGGCTGGACGGAAAGGAGAGGTCCGGACGCATCGTTTTGCAGGCAGCCGGTCGTTCACGGACGATCGTTGTCACGCGACGTGCGCTCCTCAATGTCGACACCCCTCCCCGCGCCACAGAGGAACGTCTCCTTCAACATCTTGATAGTTTCTGTGAGATGGCGCTCGCCTTTATCGGCGATCGCCAGGACGACTGCGAGACGCTCCTTGTCACAGCGACCGACGTTCGCAACCGCAGAAAAGCAGAACCGGTTCCGGAGCCGCTGTGGACCTGGCAAGACCAGTGGAGCTCCTGGAAACAGAAAGGCAGCCGTTCTCGGCTCGGGTTGGTCTGAGCGGCAGGATCGCCCTGGTCGTCAATATCGCGCCGCTCGGCGCTCATGCCTTCGGCTTTGCGCATTTGCGCCGGACTTTCGGCGCTCAAGGTTCATCAAGCCACAGCGCCGTCGCCAGGTAACCGGCAGCGATCGTGCTGCCGAACAGATAGACAAACATGCCCTGGGCGACATAATAGTCGGGCACTTCAATACCTGCGCCCCAGGAGCCGACCCTCCAGATAGCCAATCCAGCCACGGATCCGATTGCGAATCCGGCCGAAAGGCGGGTAAGCAGAAACCAGATCAAGTGAGGCATCGCGGTACCTCCATCCATGTCCCAGCATAACACGTCGTGTGGCGACAAGTTCTCCCAAAATGATCAATGTCAATGTGGCCGACGTCGCATCGTGCGAGCAGCGAGTTTCACAGGATACGGACCATGAATGACCTCAGCTTTGCACTTGGTGCTTTCACACTTCTGATACTGCCGGGACCGACCAACGCATTGCTCGTCATGGCGTCGCACGGCCTATCTCGCATTGGCTTGCTTGAGGTGCTCGCCGCCGTTGTCTTCGCTTACCTTGCGATCATAGTTCCCGTTTCAAGCGTCGCTGGTCCTTTCCTGCATGCTCACCCTCTCGCGCTGCAAGTCGTGAAGGCCACCTCCGCCGTCTGGGTGCTCTATCTTGCATTCAAGCTTTGGGGGCGCAGTACCGTCACCTCGACGGAATTTGCGGGTCCCCGGCACGTGTTCGTGACGACATTGCTCAATCCGAAGGCAATAATAATCGGATTGACGATCATTCCCTCCGCGCAGGATGGACTTGCGCTCAGCACGATGATGGCGTTCGTCGCCGTGGCACTCTCGACTTCCCTGATTTGGCTTACCGCCGGCAGGCTGGTGATCGGCGAAAGCGATCACATGCCCTTGATCGCCAGGCGTTGCGGTTCAGCAGCCTTGATGATCTTCTCCATCGTTTTGACGGCGAGTGCACTTCGCTAGGAGACGAGCCGTCTTTCCCCAGCAATTTGCGCTGGCTCAATGAAGGGATCCGGGAGGTCGCTACTATTTGCTCCGTTCATTCCGGAGGAAATGCGATGCTCGGCGACGACGGCGAACTCGCTGCATATTTCTCGGCGCTCGCGAATGCCAATCGCCTGGCCGTGTTGAGAACACTCGCCGAGGGCGAAATCTGCGTCAGGGAACTCGCGCTCCGCATCGGTCTGGGCCGGTCTGCCCTTTCGCAGCACCTGAACATCCTTCGACGGCATCAGCTGGTCAAGCAGCGTCGTGAAGCGCAGACGACCTACTATTCCCTGTCTGGCAGCAGAAGCGACAAGGCGCTCCTGCTCGTTAACACCATTCTTTTTCCTTATGGGGTTCAGTTGTCGATGTTCGGGTTCTCGGACGTCACGCGGGACGGCGTGTAGGCATTCGTAGAACCGGTTCCCGTTTGCGCCCTGGAGGTGCCTGAAATGCGCGTAAGTCAAATCATGACAGAAGGCGTCATCACGATCACTGAGCGGGCGACCGTGATCGATGGTGCAGAACTGATGCTCTACCATCGCATCAGTGGCCTTCCGGTGCTTGATGCGCGGGGCGGCCTGGTGGGTTTGCTGAGCCAAAGCGACCTGGTGCGAAGGACGGAGGCGCAGACCGAGACGCGCCGTTCATGGTGGCTGCAACTCTTGACGGGTCAAGACTGCCTTGCCGACGAATATGTGGCCTTGCGCGAACGGCGTGTTGGTGAAGTCATGTCGCGTCCGCTTGTGACCGTCTCTCCTTATGCGACGCTGACCGAGGCGGCAGAATTGATGGAGCAGACAAGTGTAAAGCGGCTGCCGGTGGTCGTGGGGGACAGCCTCGTCGGCATCATTACCAGGAAAGACTTCCTCAAGCCGCTTCGACAATCGCGATCGGTCTCGGTCTTTCCGATTGATGACAGGACGATCATATCGAACGTCGAGGCGGAATTGCAGACCAGAAAATGGGCTCGATGTGGACAGATCCGCGTCAGCGTCAATGCCGGCATTGTCGTGTTGAGAGGGACGGTTCCCGACGAGCGGGTGCGGGCGGCCGTAAGAGTTGCGGCGGAGAATGTCGCCGGCGTGCAGGCCGTTCGGGACGAACTCACCTGGATCGATCAGAGCTTCAGGATTTTGGCGCCGTCACCAACCGTCGAAGAGAGGCTGAACTGAGCGCGCCTCAACTGGCGGCTAGACCGTTGCAAAAAGCCGCATGACAGGCCCGCACCGATGACAGGAGAGGCAAAGGTGCTGAGGCCAAATGCATTGCGGCAGTCTTGCTGGCGATGGCGAGCTTGCGGCGGCATGCGAGACATCAACCTTCTGAAGTTTGAGACGTTTTGCGTCACGTTCGGTTGCGTTCACTGGCGAGCCACGAAACTCGGGTAGGAGACTTGCGCTTCGAGGAACAGGTGTCTTGCTGACAAGGCCGTCTGACAGCGCCGTCTGACAACACAGTCTGACAAGGCCGTTCGCTATTGCGACGCCGGGGTGAAGCGCGCTACCAGTGCGTGCCGGTCGCCGGGATAGGTGAAGCGCACGTGAGTGACTGGCCCGACATTGCTCCAGGTGCGGCGTTCGACGACCAGACAGGCCGTGTTGCGCGGGATGTCCAGGGCGGCAGCCTCGTCCGCGCCGGCCGATACGGCATGGATGCGGTGCTCGGCGCTACTCCATGGGATCTGATTGATCAGCCAGGCGCCCGGTGCCATCTCGGAAAAATCGGCGTCGGCCGCCTCGGGTACGGTCGACAGACTGATTAGCCTTTCCTCGAGGCAGAATGGCCGCCCGCCCGCGTGATGAATGCAGGCCACGTCGACAACGGAAGAGCCCGGCATGACGTCCAGGCGTCCGATGTCCTCGGCCTTGGCCTTGCGTTGCACGCGCTTTGAGACCGTGAAGGCATAGGCAAGATTCAACGACTTGACCTCGGCGCCGATGTCGTGGATCTCGAGGACGGCCGATTGTGCCTGCGGCTGTGTGACGAAGCTGCCGGACTTCTTCCGACGCTCGATGAGGCCCGCCTTGGCGAGCTGGGTCAGCGCCTTGTTCACGGTCATGCGCGAACAGTCATATTGCTTGGTGAGATCCACTTCGAACGGGATACGGTGACCCGGTGGCCATTCGCCCGAGACGATGCGGCCTTCGATGTCACTCACGATCCGCTGATGCAAGGTTATGTCCTTGCTTTGGTTCATCGTCACGCTCCGGTTATACCTCCCGCTCTAATGTGAATGTCGGGACCTGGAAAGCCCTATGCTGAAAGAAGCTCGCCCATCGCCTTCAGGAACCGGCGATTGATTGCCTCGCGCGCTACGTGGCGGCCGCCTTCCACCTGCTTGCGGCCGAGCGCCCAGACACTGTCGACCGCGACACCGCCGGCAAAAATCCAATGATCGAGCAACTGGTCGCCTGAAAGATAGGGCACGGCGGTCGTGTCGAGCGAGATGAGATCGGCGTGATGACCGACGGCAATTCCCCCAGGGGCCTTCAGGGCGGCGCCGCCACCGGTTATTGCATGATCGAACAGGCTGCGCGCCGTTGAGCCGCCGGGTGCAGCCACCACGTTGCGGGCCCTCAACGCCAGACGCTCTGAGTATTCAAGCTGGCGCAGTTCGCCGGAAAGCGAGATCGCCACGTTGGAATCGGAGCCGACGCCGAGACGTCCGCCTTCTTCGATGAAGAGCGGTGCCTCGAAGGTGCCATCGCCGAGGTTGGCCTCGGTAATCGGGCAAAGGCCGGCGATCGCGCCGCTACGGGCCATGCCACGGGTTTCCTCGTCGCTCATGTGCGTCGCGTGGATCAGGCACCAGCGATCATCGACGGGTTGGTTGGCAAGCAGCCATTCGACGGGCCTGGCGCCCGACCAGGCGATGCAATCCTCGACTTCCTTGACCTGCTCGGCGATGTGGATGTGGATCGGGCCGTTACCGGCAAGCGGGACGACCGTGGCCAGCTCCTCGGGCGTGGCGGCGCGCAGGCTATGTGGGGCAAGGCCGAGCTCGGCACCTTGAAGCCCGCTCGTCACCTTGCGGCAGCCGTCCATCAGGGCGGCAAAACTGTCCAGCGAATTGATGAAGCGCCGTTGACCCTCGATCGGTGCCGCGCCACCGAAGCCAGAATGGGCATAGAATACGGGAAGCAGTGTCAAGGCGATGCCGCTGACATTTGCCGCCGCCCCGATGCGCTCGGCCAGCTCGGCAATGTTGGCGTAGGGAGTGCCGTTCTTGTCGTGGTGCAGATAGTGGAATTCGCCGACCCGGGAAAAGCCGGCCTCGAGCATCTCCATGTAGAGCTGGGCGGCAACGGCTTCGACATGTTCGGGCGTCATCGACAATGCGAACTTGTACATGACCGTGCGCCAGCTCCAGAAGCTGTCATTGGCTGGTCCCCGCACTTCGGCAAGGCCGGCCATGGCGCGCTGGAAAGCGTGGCTGTGGAGATTGCCCATCGCGGGCACAAGCGTACCGTGACGATCATCGGCTGGCGTCGGAGCGACGTTGGTCTCGATGGTCGCAATCAGGCCGTCCTCGATCGTCACACGCACGTCCTTGCGCCATCCCTGCGGCAGGAGTGCCGCGCTCGCATGAAGTCTGGTCGCCACCGTCTGAGCCATAACGCTTTTTCTCCTCTTTGGCGCCGCGCATCTTTCTTTTCCATGGAGGCGCACAAAATTTCACTTGTCATCGGTTTATTATGTATATACATGTTTCCGCATAAGGAAAGGCGCAAAGCTGATGAATGGGAACAAATTTTCAAGCCATGAGTCATCCGGCGACGTCCGTCCGCATCTGTGGCGGAATGTGCGCTTGGCAACACTCGACCCACAAAAGCAGGGCCTCGGCATCGTTGAAAAAGGCGCCCTCGTCACCGAGGGTGGGCGCATAAGCTACGTCGGCTCCGAGGACGAACTGCCTGTTGCCGCTATCGAGCGCGCCGAGATCACGGATCTCGAGGGCCGCTGGGTTACACCGGGCCTCGTCGACTGCCACACCCACATCGTCTTTGGCGGCAATCGCGCCCGCGAGTTCGAGATGCGCCTCGAAGGTGCGACCTATGAAGAGATTGCGCGCGCCGGCGGCGGCATCGTCTCTTCCGTCAAGGCAACAAATGCGCTCTCGGTCGAAGGCCTCGTCAAGGCGGCGCTTCCCCGCTTGGATACGCTGATCTGCGAGGGGCTGACGACGATCGAAGTCAAGTCCGGCTATGGGCTGAACGTCGACGGCGAGCTGAAGATGTTGCGCGCTGCCCGCCAGCTTGAGCGCCTTCGCCCGGTGCGCGTCGTCACGTCCTATCTCGGCGCTCATGCAACGCCGATCGAGTATAGGGGGCGCAACAGCGACTACATTGCCGAGGTCGTCCTCCCAGGCCTCGAATACGCCCATGCCGAGGGCTTGGTTGATGCAGTCGACGGGTTCTGCGAGGGCATCGCCTTTTCCACCGCCGAGATCGCCCGGGTCTTCGACAAGGCAGAGGCACTCGGTCTGCCAGTCAAGTTGCATGCCGAACAATTGTCCAATCTTGGCGGCGCCAAGCTCGCCGCCTCCCATGGTGCGCTCTCTGCCGACCACCTCGAATATCTCGATGCCGAGGGTGCTGCCGCCATGGCTGCGGCGGGTACAGTCGCCGTTCTCTTGCCTGGCGCTTTCTACGCCATCAACGAAACGCAGAAGCCGCCCGTTCAGGCGCTGCGCGACGCCGGCACCCCTATTGCCATTGCGACCGACTGCAATCCCGGCACCTCGCCGCTGACCTCGCTGCTTCTGACGATGAATATGTCAGCCACGCTCTTCGGCCTGACTGTCGAGGAATGCATTGCGGGGGCGACCCGCGAGGGTGCACGCGCCCTTGGGCTTCTGGGCGAGACAGGAACACTCGAGACCGGCAAGTCCGCGGACTTTGCGATCTGGGACGTCGAAAGCCTCGCGGAGCTCGTTTACCGCATCGGCTTCAACCCGCTTCATGCACATGTTTTCAAGGGCGAAAGGATCGACCGTTGACCATTACCCTCCATCCAGGCTCCGTTTCGCTCAGGGATCTGGAGACGATCTACTGGACCGGTGAACCGGCGAGGCTCGACGCATCTTTTGATGCCGGTATCGCCAAGGCCGCTGCCCGCATTGCTGAGATCGCGGCCGGCAATGCACCGGTCTATGGCATCAATACCGGCTTCGGCAAACTTGCTTCGATCAAGATCGACAGTGCTGACGTGGCGACGCTCCAGCGCAATCTTATCCTGTCCCACTGCTGCGGCGTCGGCGCGCCGTTGCCCGAAAACATCGTTCGCCTGATCATGGCCTTGAAGCTCGTTTCGCTCGGTCGCGGCGCCTCCGGCGTCCGGCTCGAACTGGTGCGGCTGATCGAAGGCATGCTCGAAAAAGGTGTCATCCCGGTCATCCCGGAAAAGGGTTCCGTGGGCGCTTCGGGCGACCTTGCGCCGCTGGCCCACCTGGCCGCGGTGATGATGGGCGAAGCCGAAGCCTTCCTTGCGGGTGAACGCCTGTCCGGCGCGGCCGCCCTTGCGAAGGCTGGCTTGAAGCCCGTTGTGCTGGCCGCCAAGGAAGGCCTTGCGCTCATCAACGGCACGCAGACCTCGACGGCATTGGCGCTTGCCGGTCTCTTCCGGGCTCACCGCGCAGCTCAGGCAGCACTGATTACCGGCGCCATGTCGACCGATGCGGCGATGGGTTCGTCCGCGCCTTTCCATCCCGATATTCACACGCTGCGCGGCCACAAGGGCCAGATCGATACGGCCGCGGCACTTCGCGCGCTCCTCGAAAGCTCCGTCATCCGCCAGAGCCATATTGAGGGCGACGAGCGTGTGCAGGATCCCTACTGCATTCGTTGCCAGCCGCAAGTCGATGGGGCCTGCCTGGATCTTCTGCGCTCGGTCGCGCGCACACTGGAGATCGAGGCAAATGCCGTCACCGACAACCCGCTGGTGCTTTCGGACAACTCGGTTGTCTCGGGCGGCAATTTCCATGCCGAGCCGGTTGCCTTTTCAGCCGACCAGATCGCCCTCGCCATCTGCGAAATCGGCGCGATCGCGCAAAGGCGCATCGCCTTGCTGGTCGATCCCGCGCTTTCCTATGGACTGCCGGCCTTTCTGGCAAAGAAGCCGGGCCTCAACTCGGGCCTGATGATCGCCGAGGTAACGTCGGCAGCGCTGATGTCGGAAAACAAGCAGATGTCGCACCCGGCTTCCGTCGATTCGACGCCGACATCCGCCAACCAGGAAGATCACGTTTCGATGGCATGCCATGGCGCGCGTCGTCTGCTCCAGATGACCGACAACCTCTTCAGCATTATCGGCATCGAGGCATTGACCGCAGCACAGGGCGTGGAATTTCGTGCGCCACTCACGACCGGTCCCGAACTGCAGAAGGCGATCGCCACCATCCGCAGCGTGGTACCGACGCTGGAGCTCGATCGCTACATGGCGAACGATCTGAAGGCGGCGGGCGACCTCGTCGCGACAGGCGCGCTGAATGCATCAGTCTCAAGCGGCATCCTGCCGGCTCTGGAGGTCTGAGATGGCTGTCGTCGACGTCAAACACGGTTCTTCACCCATTATCCTGGGTTTTCCGCACACCGGGACCGACGTGCCCGCCGACATCTGGGAGCGTCTGAATGATAACGGCAGGATTCTTGCCGATACCGACTGGCACATCCACGACCTCTATGACGGCCTGCTTGCCGATGCGACGACGGTGCGCGCGACGTTCCATCGCTACGTCATTGACGCCAACCGCGATCCGGCAGGCGTCAGCCTCTATCCCGGCCAAAACACCACTGGCCTGGTTCCTGAAACGGACTTCGACGGCAAGGCGATCTGGAAGGATGGACGGGCACCTGATGAAGCCGACATTGCGGCGCGGATCAGGGACTTTCATGCTCCCTATCATGCAGCCCTTGCCGCCGAGGTCGAGCGTGTGAGAGCAATTCATGGCGTGGCGATCCTCTATGATTGCCACTCGATCCGCTCGCATATTCCTTTCCTTTTCGAAGGCAAGCTGCCGGATTTCAACATCGGCACCGATATGGGCAAGACCTGCGATGGGGCCATCGAACAGGCGACGCTCACGGTCGTCGAGGCGGCCGAAGGCTATGACTGCGTGCTCAACGGCCGCTTCAAGGGTGGGTGGACGACGCGCCACTACGGCCAGCCCGAAACGGGCGTGCACGCCATCCAGATGGAACTTGCGCAATCGACGCATCTTGAGACCGAGGCGCCGCCGTTTGCCTACGACGCTGCCAAGGCAGAGCGCCTTCGCGTCCACCTCAAAGACATTCTGGTGCGCATCGAGCAGATCGCGCCGGACCTGAAACGATAACGATCACTCGACAGGGGGAACCCCGCATGACCTCAAATCCACGTCACAACATTCGCGAGATCCGCGCCCCGCGCGGCAGTGAACTCAACGCCAAGAGCTGGATGACCGAAGCGCCGCTGCGCATGCTGATGAACAACCTCGACCCTGACGTCGCGGAAAATCCAAACGAACTGGTGGTTTATGGCGGCATCGGCCGTGCAGCCCGCACCTGGGACGATTTCGACCGTATCGCAGCGACCCTCAAGACTTTGAACGAGGATGAAACACTCCTCGTGCAGTCCGGCAAGCCAGTCGCCGTGTTCCGCACGCATAAGGATGCCCCTCGCGTGTTGATTGCCAACTCGAACCTCGTGCCGCACTGGGCGACGTGGGATCACTTCAACGAGCTGGATAAAAAGGGCCTTGCCATGTACGGCCAGATGACAGCCGGCTCATGGATCTATATCGGCACGCAAGGCATTGTGCAGGGAACCTACGAGACCTTCGTCGAGGCCGGCCGCCAGCACTACGATGGCAACCTCAAGGGCAAATGGATCCTGACCGGCGGTCTTGGTGGCATGGGTGGTGCACAGCCGCTCGCAGCCGTGATGGCGGGGGCCTGCTGCCTGGCCGTCGAATGTGACGAGACGCGCATCGATTTCCGTCTGCGTACACGCTATGTCGACGAGAAGGCGAAGACACTCGATGAGGCCCTGGCGCTGATCGACAAGTGGACGAAGGCCGGCGAAGCAAAGTCGGTCGGACTGCTCGGCAACGCTGCCGAAATCTTCCCGGAACTCGTTCGCCGCATGAAAGCCGGTGGCCCTCGCCCCGATATCGTGACCGATCAGACATCCGCGCACGATCCGCGCAACGGTTACCTGCCAGCCGGCTGGACTGTCGAGGAAGCCAAGGCCAAGCGCGAGAGCGATCCGAAGGCTGTCGAAGTGGCCGCGCGCGCTTCGATGAAGGTCCACGTCGAAGCGATGGTTGCCTTTTGGGATGCTGGCGTTCCGACGCTCGATTACGGCAACAACATCCGTCAGGTTGCCAAGGACGAGGGCCTGGAAAACGCCTTCGCCTTCCCGGGCTTCGTGCCTGCCTATATTCGCCCGCTGTTTTGCCGCGGCATCGGTCCCTTCCGCTGGGCAGCCCTGTCGGGCGATCCGGAGGATATCTACAAGACCGACGCCAAGGTGAAGGAGCTTCTGCCTGACAACAAGCACCTGCACAACTGGCTGGACATGGCCCGCGATCGCATCGCTTTCCAGGGATTGCCGGCGCGCATTTGTTGGGTCGGTCTCGGCGATCGCCATCGTCTCGGCCTTGCGTTTAACGAGATGGTCAGGAACGGCGAGTTGAAAGCACCCGTTGTCATCGGCCGCGACCACCTCGACTCCGGCTCCGTCGCTTCACCGAACCGCGAGACGGAAGCGATGAAGGACGGCTCGGATGCTGTCTCCGACTGGCCGCTTTTGAATGCGCTCCTGAACACCGCATCGGGTGCGACCTGGGTGTCGCTCCATCACGGTGGCGGCGTCGGCATGGGCTTCTCGCAGCATTCCGGCATGGTCATCTGCGCCGACGGCACTGATGAGGCGGCGCGCAGACTTGAGCGGGTTCTCTGGAACGACCCGGCAACAGGCGTCATGCGCCATGCCGACGCGGGCTACGAGATCGCGATCGAGTGCGCCAAGGAACAGGGCCTGCGCCTGCCCGCAATCCTCGGAAACTAAGCCTCACATCAGTCGAACAAGGCCGCCGCATCGTGCGACGGTCTTGTCGACGATGAGAAGGATCAATGCCTCCGAAAAGCCTGTGCCATGAGGAGAGGATCGAAGGCATCTCCCTAAATAGGGGGAAGGGTTTCCAGTGTCGCTCAGTTCCAGCCGGTGACAGGGAGTTCACAATGATGGAGCAACAATGACCCGCGCCACCATCCTCAGAGCCAGCAATTATCGCCGCATGCCGTGGAAGAACGGCGGCGGCGAGACCGTTGAGGTCGCCGTCTCGCCCGAGGGGGCGGCCCTTTCTGATTTCGACTGGCGCGTCAGCATGGCAACGGTCGCGACCGATGGCCCCTTCTCGATCTTTCCCGGCATCGACCGGACGCTTTCGATTATCGACGGCAACGGCATGCAGCTCGCGATCGATGGGGATAATCCGCTGTTGCTGACGCAGGACAGCGCTCCCCTCGCCTTTGCCGCCGATGTCGCTGTCACTGCAACGCTTGCCGAGGGACCCATCACGGACCTGAACGTCATGACGCGTCGCGACGGATTGCGCCACCGGGTCGAGAGGGTTGATATCGATTCCAGGGCCACCTTTCAGCCCGCCGCGCCGACGTGGCTTCTCCTTTGTCATCAGGGCGCGCTCACCGTTGAATGGAGTGGTCAAAGCGTGGATCTTGGCCCAGGTGATACGCTTCTGCTCGAGCACCCCGGGGATGTCGAGCTTCTGCTCGAGCAACCCGGGGATGTCGAGGTGAGCGGCAGAGCGCGCTGCTTCCTGATCCTTATCGGTCCGGTCTGAGGCCATTTCCCAAATGATGCAGACCGAGGACCCTCAGCCGGCCGAGGCGCGAATGTTTGCGCCTCAACTCAATCAAAAAACAATATTGTTCTTATATTCTATAAAATAGATAGTTTTGCCTGTGTCCGCTGAAGCATCCGCCCTACGGTCTAAGCGTCGAAACAAGTTCAGGCGCTGAAGCTGACGCTCAGCCGCAAGGGGGCGAAACATGAATATCAGGACATTATTGGCGGCGATCACACTTGGTTCCGCGAGCCTGCTGGCAACATTTTCCGTACAGGCAGCCGACAAGAAGGTCGTGGTAGCCTATCAGACGGATGCGCTTCCGTCGTCGGTCGCAATCGCCAATGGCGAATTTGCGAAGGCAACCGGCTACGACATCGATTTCCGCAAGTTCAACTCCGGGGCTGAAATCTTCGCGGCCATCGCTTCGGGCGATGTGCAGGTCGGCTACGTCGGCTCGAGCCCGTTCGCGGCTGCGACCTCGCGCGGACTGGAGGTCAAGGCCTTCTACCTTTCCTCGATCTCCGGCATCGACGAGGCGCTGGTCGTTCGCAACGGTTCGGGCATTGCGTCTCTGTCTGACCTCAAGGGCAAGAAGCTCGCTGCCGCGCCGGTATCGACCGACCACTATCAGCTTCTTGCGTTGATCAAATCCCTCGGACTGACGGAAAAGGATGTTCAGGTCTTTGCAATTCCGCAGCCCGAGATCGTCGCCAGCTACAACCGCGGCGACATTGACGGTGGCTTTGTCTGGGATCCGGCGCTGAGCGAGCTGAAAAAGAACGGCAAGGTGCTTGTCACCTCCAAGGATGTCGCCGACAAGGGCGCGCCCACTTTCTCCGCATGGGTTTCCGCATCGAAGTTCGCCGATGAGAACCCGGCGTTCCTGAAGGGCTTCGCCAGCGTGGTCAACAAGTACTACGCCTCCTTCGCGGCAGACAAGAAGGCCTGGGACGCCGACAGCGAAAATGCCAAGCTGCTTGCCAAGACACTTGGTGGCACACCCGAGCAGCAGGCTGCCGCACTGAAGAACCTCACGCTGCTGACCCCTGAGGTGCAGGCGTCCGAAGCCTGGCTCGGTGGCGGCGAAAAGTCGGGCGCTGCCAAGATCCTCAAGGACACGGCCGCCTTCCTGAAGGATCAGGGCAAGGTGAGCGAGGTGCTGCCGAGCTACGCGGCTTTTGTCACGCCGGATGCACTTGTCAACGCAAGTAACTGAAATAACGAACAATCCTCCCATCCTGGTACGCTGGCGCGATATCGCGCCAGCGTCACAACATGAAGAGACGGCACATGCTCAAAGTCGATCACGCAAGCGTCTATTTTCGGACGCGGGATGGCCGGACGGTCCATGCCCTGGATCGCGTTTCTCTCGATATTCCAGACAACAGCTTCGTCGTGGCACTTGGTGCATCGGGTTGCGGCAAGTCCACACTCCTCAATGCGATTGCGGGCTTCCTGCCGCTTTCCTCGGGCACGATTACTCTTGATGGACGACCGGTCACGCGCCCTGGCGCCGACCGAGGCGTCGTGTTCCAGAAGGATACCCTGCTGCCTTGGAAGTCGGTCGTCGACAATGTCGCACTTGGCCTTCAGTTTACGGGTACTCCAAAAGCGGTGCGGCGTACCCGCGCGGAAGAGCTTCTGTTTCTCGTCGGTCTGAAAGACTTCGCGAAAGCCTTTCCCTACGAATTGTCTGGTGGCATGCGCCAGCGCGTCGGGATTGCCCGCGCCCTTGCCGCCGATCCTGATGTGCTTTTGATGGACGAGCCTTTCGGAGCCCTGGACAGCCTGACGCGTGAACAGATGCAGGAACTCCTCGTATCGATCTGGAAAACAACGGGAAAACGCATTTTCTTCATTACACATTCGATCGAGGAAGCTCTGTTCCTCGGGACGCAGCTTGTGGTGATGTCGCCGCGTCCCGGCCGCATTGTGGCGCGCTTCGGACTCGATTTCGTTCGCGAGTTCGCCCGCACTGGCGACGCTCGATCGATCAAGATGGCACCGGAGTTTGCCAGTTTGCGAGAAGAAATCCGGACCATTCTGCATGGCTCCGACGAGATCAGGAGTGCGGCGGAATGAGCAATGTCATCGAAACGACGGGCGTGGTCGTGCGGGCCGAAACGGATCAACCGAAAACCGTCGAGATGAACGGGTTCGGCGTCGGCGAACGCAATACGCTTGTCATCAGCTTCGCGACAGCCGTCGCTTTGATTGGAACCTGGTGGCTGATTGCCAGGCTGGGGTTGGTACCGCGTCTCTTCCTGCCGACACCGCAGGAGGTCGCCACGCAGATTGGAGCCGTCTATCGTGACGGCTATGCCGGCGCCTCGCTCGGCGAACATATTTCGGCAAGCCTGTTCAGGATTGCAACGGCAGCTGCCATCGCGATTGCCGCCGGCATCCCGATCGGCCTGCTGATGGGGCTCAATCGCTGGGCGAAGGGCATCTTCGATACACCGATCGAATTCTACTGGCCGCTACCGCCCCTCGCCTATCTGCCGCTGATGATCATCTGGCTCGGCATCGGCGAGACGTCGAAGGTAACGCTTCTCGTGCTTGCCATGTTCGCGCCGATTTGCCTTTCGGCGCAGGCTGGCGTGCGCGCCCTGCCGATCGAGCGCGTCAACGCGGCGCGGTCACTTGGCGCCCGGCCCTTGCAGCTTCTTGTCAGCATCGTTTTGCCATCGGCTCTGCCGGAGATCCTGACGGGTATCCGCATTGCGCTTGGTGTCGGCTGGGGCACGCTCGTTGCAGCGGAGTTGATCGCCTCCAACCGCGGCATCGGCTACATGATCATGTCGGCGTCCCAGTTTCTGGCAACCGACGTTGTCTTCGTTGGCATCGGCATCATCGCTGCCTGTGCATTTGCCTTCAGTGCTGCCGTTCGCCTCTTGGAAGCGACCCTCGTTCCGTGGAAAGGTAAGAGCTAGGGGTACACACAAAGCGTCCCTCGTGGCTCAAGACGGTGTCGGGTCTACCGGCCCAGGGAATGACTGTATGGAGCAGATGCAGATCTACGCATTCGACATGAACTGCGTCGGTCATATCAATCACGGCATGTGGACGCATCCACGCGATACGTCCCTTCACTATACCGACCTCGACTACTGGGTGGACTTTGCCCAGACAGCCGAGCGGGGAAAGCTGGACGGGATATTCCTGGCGGATATCGTTGGGGTCTACGATGTCTACAAGGGAAGTCCGGCACCCGTCATCGAGGCTGGCGCGCAGATCCCGGTCAACGACCCGCTGATGCCGATCTCGGCAATGGCCTATGTCACCAAGCATCTCGGCTTCGGGGTAACGGTCAACACGACCTACGAGCCGCCGTACTTGTTGGCGCGGCGCATGTCGACGCTCGACCACCTGACAAAGGGTCGCATCGGATGGAACATCGTCACCGGCTATCTCGACAGTGCTGCGCGCGCGATGGGTTTCGACAAACTGCCGGAACACGACGCGCGCTACGACGCGGCCGAAGAATATCTCGAAATCCTCTACAAGCTCTGGGAGGGCAGCTGGGACGATGATGCGGTACTTGGCGACAAGGCGCGAGCCGTGTTCGCCGACCCTTCCAAAGTCCGAGCCGTCAAGCACGACGGCCAATACTACAAGATGCAGGGCATTCATCTCTCGCAGCCTTCGCCGCAGCGCACGCCGCTGCTCTTCCAGGCAGGCGCTTCGGCGCGCGGGCTGGATTTCGCGGCCAGACACGCCGAATGCGTCTTCATCGCGACGCCGACCCCGCAGGCGGCAAGGCCGACCGTGACGGCTCTCAAGCACAAGGCGGCGGCATCAGGGCGCGGGTCGGATGCCTTGCGCGTTCTCGGCCTTGTGACGGTTGTCGTTGGTCGCACCGAAAAGGAGGCATTCGACAAGCTCGAAGACTATCGCCGCCATGCGAGTGTCGAGGCTTCCCTGGCGCACTATTCGGCCTCGACAGGCGTTGATTTCTCGAAATACGGCCTCGACGATCCGATCGAGCAGAAATCCACCAATGCCAATCAGTCTGCGCTCGCCGCAATCACCAGGGAAGCGCCAAAGCCGGTGACGCTGCGCCAGATCATTGATCAAATGGTACTTGGCAGCCGTATGAAACCGATCGTCGGCTCGGCCGAGCAAGTGGCGGACCGCCTGGCGGCATGGGTTTCCGATGGCGGTGTGGACGGCTTCAACCTGGCGCGCACGGTGGCGCCGGAAAGCCTGCGCGACTTCGTCGATCTCGTGGTTCCGGTGCTGCAGGAGCGCGGCCTGTTCAAGGCGGACTACACGGAGGGACCTCTCAGGCAGAAACTGTTTGGCGGCAGCGGCAGGTTGCCATCCTCGCACCCTGCCGCTGCGTTTCGCCGCTGACTACTTGTGGTCAAGCCTTTCGACCAGTCGATCGCCGAGCCACTGTATGCCGCAGACAAGCACGATCAAGACGGCAACGACTGCCACCATGACGGTTGTCTCGAAGCGCTGGTAGCCATAGCGGATGGCAAGGTCGCCGAGACCGCCAGCGCCGATCGCACCGGCCATTGCCGAGGCCCCGATCAGGGTCACCAACGTGACCGTGAAGCCGGCCACGATGCCGGGTAAAGCTTCCGGTACCAATACTTCGCGAATGATCGTCCAGCGATTGCCGCCCATGGCGCGCACCGCATCGATCAGTCCGCGATCGACCTCGCGCAGCGACACTTCCGCGATACGTGCATAATAGGGCGTTGCGGCAATGGCGAGCGGGACGATGGCCGCCCAGGTGCCAAGCGCAGTGCCGACGATCAGGCGCGTCACCGGGATCAGGGCCACCAGCAGGATGATGAACGGCACGGAACGGAACCCGTTGATGATGGCCCCAAGGATGCCGTTTATCCAGGCGTTCTCGGCTATGCCGCCTTTGTTCGTGAGAACGAGCGCGAGACCGAGCGGCAGGCCGAAGACCAGCGAAATCAGTCCGGATGCACCGGTCATCAGGATCGTTTCCCAGAGGGAACGAAGCAGAAGATTAAACATGATCGGTGTCATAGCCAAGGACCTCCACCCGCGCAGAGCGAGCCTTCAGAAACTGCAGAACCTTGTCCTTGAGCGCAGGGTCGCGCATCGGGACAGCAATGAAGAACCGCGCCACCGGCTGGTTCTGAATATGGTCGATACCGCCGTGGACGAGTCGGAAAGATTGCGGCAGCGCCGCAGACAGGTCGGCAAAGACCGCGCCCTGTGCGGCGAGGCCCGCCATGTCGATGCTTATGATCGCTTCCTCCCCTGATGTCGGCGAAAGGCGGGCGGCGATATGCTCCGGCAATTGTGGGCGGCTGCCGGACAGCAGACTCCGGGTGATCGGCGCGCTTGGGTCAGCGAACACCGACCATACCTGCCCCTCTTCCACGATCCGGCCGGCATCGATGACGGCGACGCGATCGGCAATGCCGCGGACGACTTCCATCTCATGCGTGATGAGGATGATGGTGAGGCCGAGCTTGCGGTTGATGTCCTTCAGAAGGGCCAGGATCGACCGTGTGGTCTCGGGATCGAGCGCCGATGTCGCCTCGTCGGACAAGAGCAAGGCAGGGCGTGCGGCAAGCGCGCGCGCAATGCCCACCCGCTGCTTCTGGCCACCGGACAGGGACGATGGATAAGCCTTCGCCTTACCCGCGAGACCGACAAGCTCCAGCAATTCATGTGCGCGCCTCAGGCGCTCGGTCTTTGCCACGCCGGCGATCTTGAGCGGCAGTGCGACATTCTCCTCTACCGTCCTGGAGGCCAGCAGGTTGAAATGCTGGAAGATCATTCCGACGCGGCGGCGAAGCGGCTGCAACTCCTTTTCGTCGAGACCAACGATGCTGCGCCCCTCGATTTCGATTAAGCCGCGATCCGGACGCTCCAGGCCGTTGAGGCAGCGGATCAATGTGGATTTGCCGGCTCCACTGCGCCCGATTACACCCAGGATTTCTCCCTTGTGGACGGTGAGCTCTACGCCATCGAGGGCCGGGGTGGTGCCGAAATGCCGATGTACGTCGACCAGGCGGACCACCGCCTCAGCAGTTGCTTGCGGCGTCTCGATTACAGAGGCCGTTACGATTGAATTCATAGTCTTTCCCTTCGGAAACGCCCAAGGCGGCCCGGGCAAGGAACGCCCGGGCCGCCTTGTTCAACGCGCCTAACCCCTCGGCGCGAATGTCGATCAGTAAGCGCTGAGGCCGGTTCCCTTATACACCTTGTCGAACTCCGCCTTGACCGCATCGTTCTGGTAGGACGAGACCAGCGTCTTCACCCAGTCTTCGTTCTCGCTGCCCTGCTTGACAGCGATGAAGTTGCGGTACGGATTGTCAGCGATAGGTTCCTGCGCAATGCGGTCGGCCGCCGAGAGCCCGGCCTTCAGGGCCCAGTCGGTGTTCACCACTGCCGCATCCAGATCATCGATGGCGCGGCCGACCACACCGGCATCAAGCTCCTTGATCTCGACGTTCTTCGGGTTCTCGGTGATGTCGGTAACGGTCGCGAGGATGCCGGTGCCGTCCTTGAGCTTGATGATGCCTTCATTTTGAAGAACGCGTAGCGCACGACCCTCGTTTGACGGATCGTTCGGCACGCCGATCGCCGCACCTTCGGCGAACTCGGCGATGGTTTTGTGCTTCTTCGAATAAAGGCCGATCGGCCAGACGCCGGTATATCCGACCGGGACGATATGATAGCCGTGCTGCTTTATCTGATTGTCGAGATAGGGCTTGTGCTGGAAGGCGTTGGCGTCGATTTCGCCGCGCTCCAGCGCCTCGTTTGGCTGCGTATAATCGTTGAAGACGATCGTTTCGATCGTCAGGCCCTTCTTGGCGGCTTCGGCAGCCACAACGCGCCAGACGTCTTCGTCCTCGCCACTCATGATGCCAACCTTGATCGACTTGTCTTCGGCGAAGGAAGCGACAGGCGATGCAAATGCGATCAGAGCGATCGTGGAGGCGGCGATCGCGGCAAGGCTTGCGCGACGTGTCAGGCTGGATTTGGACGTCTTCTTGTTCATTGTGGTGTTTCCCGTCTTGAATTGATGAGGCAAGCCTCGAACGGCCAGATAATTTCAAAATCGCTGAGGATAAACCAAGCAAGCCCATCTCTATTGCGCTGCAGCACGGAAAAACTCTTCGGCGCTTTGGTGGGATAGCGGGATAAAAATTCTACTAATTTTGTAGAATATTGAAGTTGCTGTCCTGGCTATGAGCCTTTAAATTGAATCATCGGGGCGCGAGGGACAAAATCGCGCCTTACAAGAAATGCGATCTGGGTCGCGATCAAGTGAAGCAGGGCAGCGTGACATCTCGACAGGACACCCGTGGCAAGACGTGTCGCCCCGTCGTGGCGATTATCGGCGGAGGCGTTTCTGGTGCGGGTGTTGCGTACCATCTGGCATCCTCCACATGCAGCCCGCCACCAACAATCGTGGTTTTCGAGCCACGAGAAGAGCTTGGTAGAGGGCTCGCCTACGATACCACCGATCCAACGCATCGGATCAATGTTCCCGCCGCCCGCATGAGCCTGTTGCCGGATCGGCCGGAGGACTTCGTCGAATGGATGGCCCGCAACGATGCTGTCGCAGACGATCCGGACGCGTCTCGGCCGGATGGCAACCTCTTCCCCCGACGCCATGTCTTCGGCACCTATATTGCTTCGGCGCTCGCTCCCCTGGTGCAAAGCGGGACCGTGCATCATCGCCGTGCGGCCGTTGTCGAGGTATGCCGGGGCGGCAGGCGCTGGGAGATCCTCGATGACAAGGGCGGACGAACGGTTGCCGATTTCCTGGTGATCGCCACCAGCCATCCAGCGCCGTCAGCGCCTCGTGCTCTCAGAGTTCTCGAAGGACACCCCCGCTTTGTCGCCAACTCCACCGTTGCCGGCGCGCTTGACGTTGTCCGTCCGGCGGACCGGGTGCTGGTCGTCGGCAACGGCCTAACCGCAGCCGACATCGTCGCTTCGCTGACGCGTACCGGCCATCGCGGACAGATCACATCGATTTCCCGCCGCGGATTGAGATCGAGAGGGCATGCTCCGTATCCACAGGAGCCGTTCGGTGCGTTCGACACCGCCGCGGCTCATAGCGCGACGGCGCTGCTGCGGGGGATCCGGCGGACCATTGCAGAAGCCACAGCCGCGGGGTTGACGTGGCACGCCGTGATCGACCAGGTTCGCGGTCACGGCCACGCGATCTGGCAGAGCCTGCCGATTGCCGAACGCTGCAGGATCGTACGCAATATCAGGCCATATTGGGACGCTCACCGGTTCCGCATCGCTCCGCAGGTGGAAGAGGTGCTGGAGCGAGCGATTGCAGAAGGAAGGATGGAAGTGTTGGCGGCCTCTGTCGCTCGGGTGCAACGTGACGGCGAGGCAATCCATGTGGAACTGAGACGGCGACACGGCGCACCACTACAGAAGACCTTTGATGCCGTCGTTGTCACAACCGGTCCCGCGCATGGAAGCATTTTGGAAAGCCAGGCGTGGCTCGCTCGCCTGCGCGATCAATCACGCTTGCAGCTCGATCCGACCGGCCTCGGCATTGCATGTACCGAACGATCGGAGGCGATAGGTGCCGATGGCAGTCCTGATCCGACCTTGCTGATTTCCGGCCCCTTGGCGCGTGGGACATTTGGGGAGTTGATGGGACTGCCACAGATTACAGAACATGCCGTCCTTGTGGCCCGTGAGCTGACCACAAAGGTGACGGCAGCCGGCGAATACGGTTAGGCTCGCCTGACCTCGACAGGATGCGGTCCGTCAGGACGCCGATCGGCCGGTTTCGGCAAAGGGCTCGAGCTCTGGATCGAAGTCAACCTCCACGACATTGTTGAAGACCGCTGTTGCAAGCATGATGCCGGCAAAGGCCACGAGATCGACCAGCGTCTTGGCATCGTAGCGCCCCTTCAGCTGCGTCCAGATCTCGGCGGGAACCGCGTTGGAATTGGCAACGATCGCCGTGCCGAACGCATCGAGCAACGCCTCTTCCTCGGAAAGTACCAGGGCCTGCGGGTCGAAACCCGCATTGATCAGTGCCCGGCGAAAGAAAGTGATGGCGATCCTTGAGTTCGCAGCTTTTGAAATGGCATGCGAGAAGATCCAGATCGGTCGATCCGCGATTGCAGAAAGCTCTGCGCGCAGCGTGAACCATTCGGCATAGATGCGGTGGGCGGCAGGCGAATGCAGCAAGGTACGCTTCATGTTCGTCATGCGCCCCCGCACCTTCATCTCCTCGTCATGCGCGGCCCGAATCTCTTCAGAGGCTGTGGTGTAGTCGATCTGCGGAATATGGCTCATGGCGGTGCTCGTTCGGTGGGTAAATCTGAATGACGCTTGAAAAATCGGAAAAGCCGGTGCTGCCCCAGCTGCTTCAAGCATGGTGCAAGTCCGCCGGACGAGACGAATCTCTCCGTTCGCGCTGGATATAGCAGGAAATCTCCAGGCCGTTCTTGACAATGTTCGGCCATCGAGACACGATGAAACCGGTTTCACTCGTGCTCATGGAGAGATCGTGCGGCTCGACCTGTCGATTCTCTTGCCCCATCTTGGCTTTCTCGCACAAGGCGCGCTGCTGACAGCAGAAGCGTGTGTTCTCGCGCTCGTCGGCAGCGTCATCATGGGCGCCTTCGTGGCAATCGCGCGCACATCCTCGTCAGCGGCGCTGCGAAGAATTGCGTTCGTCTACGTCGATATCTTCCGCAACGTGCCATTCATCGTGCAGCTGTTTTTCTTCTACTACGGCCTGCCCGAGATCGGTCTTTACATCGATGCGTTCACAACAGGCGTGATTGCGCTGTCGATCGCAGGTGGCGCATACGCGTCCGATATCATCCGCGCCGGTATCCTGGCGATCGATCAGGGCATCATCGAAGCAGCGGAGGTGAGCGGCTTGTCACGCAGGGTGATCTTCACCCGTATTGTCCTGCCGATCGCACTCAGGACATCCGTGCGCCCGCTCGGCTCGGTTCTGATCAACATGATCCTCACCTCTTCGATCCTGTCCACGATCACGCTCAACGAACTGACCGGCTCGGCGCAGATCGTGGTGTCGCAGACCTACCGGCCGTTCGAAGTCTATGTTGTGCTTCTCGTCGTCTATGCGGCTTTGACCTATCTCGTATCGCTCGCGATTGCGATCCTCCATCGCCGTCTCAACCGTGACATGATGGAGGCGGTTGCCTGATGCGCTTTGCCGATTTTACAGCCTTTGATCTGGTTCTTCTCGCACAAGGGCTCGGGGTCAATATCGCGCTTTTTCTCGCGACCTCGCTGATCGGCCTGGTGATCGGCATTGCCTGGGCAATTGTGCGCTACTACCGTGTGCCCGTCCTCAGCGAAGTGATCACCTTCGTTTCTGAACTTTTGAAGAATTCGCCAGTGCTGGTGCAGCTGTTTCTGGTGTTCTTCGGTCTGCCGGGGCTATTCCATATCCGGGTCACGCCGATTACCGCGGCGACGATCACGCTGTCGGCCAATACAGCCGCCTTCATCTATGTCATCGCGGTTTCGGCAATCGAGTCCATCGGCCGTGATCAGATCGAGGCGGCACGAGTCTTCGGTCTTACACGGTGGCAGGTCCTTCGACATGTGCTCGCCCCGCAGGCTGCCGCCTTCGCGGTCGGGCCACTGATTGCACTTCTCGTCAACCAGTTGCAGGTCACATCGCTGATCTCGGTGATCGGCGTGGTCGACCTTACCAAGATCGGCAACATCCTCAACATGCGAACGCTGAAACCGTTTGTTGTATGGACGGCCGTTGGCTTGCTCTATTACGCCGCCGCCAAGCTGGTTGCCTTGCTTGGGACGCGCTTCGAAAATCGCCTTCGCGCCCACAGCGCCTGGAGAGGGCTCTGACATGATCAAAGTTGAAAACGTAAAAAAGGCCTTCGGCCAGACCACCGTGCTCGATGGTATCGATCTGACGATCGAGCTGGGCGAGGTCGTCTCGATCCTCGGCTCCTCCGGCTCGGGAAAGTCGACGCTGATCCGGTGCATCAATGGCCTGGAGAAGCTGAACGGCGGCCAGATCACGGTCGATGAGTTCGATGTCGGCAAACCCCGGGAACTGGCGGAGGCCCGCAAGCGGTCAGGTACGGTCTTCCAGCTCTTCAACCTCTATCCGCATATGACGGTGCTCGGCAACATCACGCTGGCGCCGATCGAGGTGTTGAAGAAACCGCGCGCTGAGGCGGAGGCGACGGCGCGAGCACTGCTCGAGTCGGTTGGTCTCGGGAGCCGGGCTGATGCCTATCCGGCGCAGCTTTCGGGCGGTCAGCGCCAGCGTGTCGGAATATGCCGGGCGCTTGCCATGCAGCCGCGCTATCTGCTGCTCGACGAAGTGACCAGCGCGCTTGATCCGGAGATGACGGCAGAAGTGCTGGCGATCCTTGCAAAGCTCGCCCAGGAAGGCACGACGATGCTGTTCGTGACGCACGAGGTCGAGTTCGCCAGGCAGATTTCGGATCGTATCGTGTTCCTCGACAAGGGCCGGCTGCTGGTCGACCTGCCGACCAAAGAGTTTTTCGCCGCCGACGGCGGCATGGCACAGCCGCGCGTCGCCCAGTTCCTTTCCAAGATGCGTAAAGATTAGAGGTTCAAGATGCTGCTTTTGGCCAATAAAGAGGCGTGGCCGGGTTTCCCGACCTCCGTGGAGATGCTGCGGGACGGTGCAATCAGTCTTGATGCAATGGTCGCCGGGATCAGCAAGGTGGAGAGCGAAGTCAAGGTCCGCAGCGTCGGCTATGGCGGCTGGCCCAACATGCTCGGCAACATGGAGCTGGACGCTGCGGTGATGGACGGCAACACACGTGATGTCGGAACAGTCGGTGCCGTGCCAAATACGTTGCCGGTGGCGCGTCTTGCCTATGAGGTGATGAAACGCCTTCCGCACGTCATGCTGACCGGCGACGGCGCTCGGCGCTTTGCAACTGAAATCGGTTTGGCCGAGGATGACGTGTTGTTCGAAGACAGCAGGCGGGTCTGGTGGGAACGATTGGAAAAGGAACTTTCGCCGGAGGATCTCGCAAAGTTTCCCGATATTCCGCTCGCGCCGTTGAGCCGCGCCATCACTGATCCGGAGCGCGTGCGCGATACGACCGTCTTCCTCTCGGCTGATTCAGCGCGCGGCATTCACGCCGCAACGTCCACCTCCGGCTGGGCGTGGAAATATCCAGGCCGCCTTGGCGATAGTCCGATCCCCGGCGCCGGCTTTTATGCCGACAGCCGCTATGGCGCGGCTGCCTGCACCCACACGGGTGAGATGACGATGCGCTGCTCGACCGCACGCACCGTTGTTCTTGCAATGAAGCTTGGCTATTCGCTCTCCGACGCGGTGAAGCTCGCCGTCGATGAGCTCGATGAACTCTCCACCGGATTTCTCGCCGGCGTCGTGATCCATGCAGTCGACGCCAAGGGAAACCATGAGGTCGTGAATTTCAGATGCGAGGGCGAAATTCGCTACTGGCTCTGGGAGGAATCGATGCCCGAACCGGAACTGCGGGCAGCGAAACTGGCATAATCAAAAGAGGGAATGAAACCATGAAGCGTATTCTGACTACCCTTGCCGCCCTCGCCATCGCGGCCGGTTCGGCATTTCCGTCCTTTGCCGGAATGATCGATGACATCCGCTCGCGCGGCACCGTTCGGATCGGCGTATCGCTCGGCGGCGAGCCGATCGGCTTCCGTGACGCGCAGAACAATCCTGTTGGTTACGATGTCGACGTTGCAACGCTGCTCGCCCAGAAGCTCGGCGTACCCGTCGAATTCGTCGACGTCTCGGGTGACGCCCGGATCTCGATGCTCGTTTCGGGTCAGATCGACGTTGCCGTTGCCAATACCTCGGCAACGCTCGAACGCGCCAAGACGGTGAACTTCACCATTCCCTACAATCGTGCTGGCTTGCGCATCATCGTTCAGAAGGATGCAGCTATCAAGGAATTGAAGGACCTGGCCGGCAAGAAGGTTGTCGTCGGACGCGGCACGACGGGCGAGAGCTTCCTGAAGACCGCCGTTCCCGATGCCCAACTCGTCTACGTCGATCAGTTTGCTCCGGATGGCGTTCTGCAGCTGCAGCAGAAGCGCGTCGATGCGGCCATCGAAGATTCATCGCTGCTCGATTATCTGGCTACCAAGAATCCGTCGCTCGTGACGCTGCCGGGCCTCTTTTCCAACGATCCGATCGGCATTGCAGTTGCCAAGGGTGACCCGGAATTCGTGCGCTGGCTCGACATGTTCGTTTCCGACTACATCCAGTCGGGTTCTTATGCGGCGAACTACAAGAAGTGGTGGGGTCCGGAATCCAATCCCCCTGCCCTGAACCCCCTGTGGTAAGTTGAACTGCGGGCTGCCTCCTGGCAGCCCGTTTTTCGTTTAAGCGGTGAGGCGGGGCACAAAACGTGTGGGCACCGTGATCGGCGGTTGACCCGGCGTGAAATTGCCGGGGTTGGCAACGGATTCAACGATATGGCGAACATAGAGGAGCTTGTCGTAGCCAATGGACGAGATCGGATAGGCGTCGAAATCGGTCAGCGACAGATTGTCGAAACCGTAGAGCCGGAACCGCGATGGCCGACCAGCAGGAAAATCGGTCCGACAGACGTCAAGGATGCCCATCGCCATGGCATCGGATGTACAGAAGACCGCATCAGGACAATCGGCGCCGGCCAACGCGTTGGCCGCGGCATGCCCGCTCTCATAGGAATAGTCGCCCAGGACAGTCCGGGTAAGATTGATGCCGTAGCGCGAAAACGCCTCGTGGTAAGAGCGAATGCGTGCCTGCTCCACGGGAGAGGAGGCGCGGCCGGTGACGAGCCCGGCTGTGCGCACCATCTTCGACGCAGCGTCGGCCACAGCTTCCGCAATGCCAGCATCTTCGTCCGGGATGATTGCGGGGGAGAACTCGTCGTGCAGACCGTTCAGCATGATAACGCTGTCGGAACGGAACAAGCGACGGACAGTCGGGGCGTCTGCAAAGTCGGAGAAGACCAGCGCTGCGTCGACATGGTAGGCGACGCCGTTGCGCAGAAACTCGTCCACGCGCGCAACCGAGCCGATCCGGATCAATATGACCTGCTTGCCAATCGACTGGACCTGATCAATCAGCCGGTCGAACAGGTCGAGATCCGACAGATCGTGAATGTGGTTGACGACGACGGCGACCAGGTTGACGGTTTTGGTGGTCAGGCTCTGCGCCAGAAGGTTCGGCTTGTAGCCAAGGTTTGCGGCAGCGGCAATTACGCGCTCACGCTTCTCGGACGATACCGGCCGCGGTTCGTTCGACAGCGCCCGGCTCGCGACGGCGCGCGAGACACCCGCCATGCGCGCGACATCGGCAATCGTGGGAGGAGCGTCGCGGCTATTGTCGTGATTCATGATCGAGAGCTTTCCACCTTTGATAGGGTGATATCGCAACGTTGCGTGCTTCGGCTATGCTAATCTTTTGCTGCTTGGCGGTCGGGCCGCCGCTGTACACGGTTTTGCGCCTTTTATCTTTGTCTGGTTTTCATTTTCGCTTGGAGGAACTTGATGTCGATTAGTCTAGCACCTGTTGCATTGCCAAATTTCGGACCACTTGGAGCGCAGCCGAAAATCCCGTCGACGACCTACGCCGCGCGCGCGGACGCAGCCCTTGAGGCCGCTGGCACCGATTGGCTGGTCGTCTATGCTGATCGCGAGCATTTCGGAAACATCATGCATCTTTCCGGCTTCGAGCCCCGTTTCGAGGAGGCGCTGCTACTCCTCGGTCCTGGTGGGCGCCGCATCATCATCACCGGAAACGAATCCGAGAGCTATACGGCAATTGCCGGTCTTCCAGGTCTCGACGTATTGCGCGCGCAAACCTTCAGCCTCCTGGGACAGGACCGCAGTCAAAACCCGCGGCTCAGCGATCGACTTCGCGAGGCAGGGATCAAGAGTGGAGATTCCATTGGACTGGTCGGCTGGAAATATCTCGCGGCCGAGGAGGACGAAGAATATGGGCAGAGTTTCTTCGTTCCCCATTTCATCGTGAATGCGTTGCGCCGGGCGATCGGTCATTCGGCGCGACTGGTCGATGCGACGCCTGTGCTCATGCACCCGGAAACCGGCCATCGCGCGATCATCGATGTCGATCAGCTCGCGGCCTTCGAATGGGCCGCCGTGCGGTGCTCGGACGCGCTCTTCAGGGTCGTTTCCGGCGCAAGGGAAGGAGATACGGAATTCGAGGCTCTTGGCCGCCTCGGCTACGAGGGGGACCCTGTAAACGTCCACACCATGTTTGCTTCCGTCAGTGCCGGCGAGAGCATCATTGGTTTGCGAAGCCCGACGACCCGCCGCCTGAAGAAGGGAGATGGCGTAACGACCGCACTCGGTTACTGGGGGGCGTTGTCTTCGCGCGCCGGCCTGCTCACCGACCATGACGAGGCATTCCTGAAGCCCTCGAAGGCCTATTTCGAAGCCTTGATCACATGGTATGAGACCGCAGAGATCGGCGTGACCGGTGGTGATCTGTTCTCCGCGGTCACCGAAAAGCTCAAATCCGCGGGTCTCAACTCAGCGCTGAATCCCGGTCACCTTGGAAGTCACGAGGAGTGGCTTCATTCACCCGTACGCCCCGGCTCGACCGAGCGCTTGCGATCCGGCATGCCGTTCCAGGTCGACGTGATACCGGTGCCGATGCCTGCCGGTTGGGCTCTCAATTGCGAAGACATGGTGGCCTTCGCGGACGTTGGGCTGCGCGAAGAGATACGCCAGCGCTATCCTGACATGCATGCCCGCATTGCCGCACGACGCACTTTCATGGAAGATCAGCTCGGCGTGACACTTTCCGACAATATTCTGCCGTTCTCTTCGACGCCGCTCTATCTGCCGCCATTCTGGCTGCGGTCGGGCAACGTCCTCGTGCGGAAATGACGGAGGCTGGCGCGGCGCCGGAGCGCTGATCGGGCGCCGGTTGGTTGCTCACGCGGATGCCTTTTGTTCCTCAGCGCGGACACTGACGCCGTTTTCAACCTCGCCGGAGTGCATCAAGCGGCGCATGGTCCGCAGCCGCTCGATGAGGTCGCTGCCGTCGACCGAGGCGCGGGTCAGTTCGAGCTGCTGATACTCGCGTGCCGCCTGCCGCCAATGTTCGCCACCGCGCCCCTCCGGCCGTCCTTCGGCTTCCCAGAGTGCGTAAGCGCGCTGATTGATCCAGTCGTCTTTGCTGCGTGACATACCAAGCCCAGCCGTGAAGGAACCTATTGTTGCCTTCAGGCTGACAAACGAGCATTACGGAGTCGTTACCGCAGTGCAAAAAAACACTTCGGGCGCCTTCTCGTTTGCGATCAGTCGAGCTTCCGTTCATGACGGCGTTCGGCAAGCTCGACGATGATACCGTCGGGGTCGCGAAGGAATGCCACTCGGTCCAGCACCTCCGAATTGACGGCTGGACGCGGTCGCTCCTTGATTGCCACTCCGGCAGCCTCCAGCTTCGCGAAGCTTTCATCGACGTTATCGACAAGGAAGGTAATGTGCAGCACGCCCGATGTTGCGGCTGGAAGATCAGAGGCAGGCCCAGCGCCGCCGGGCGGCGCAAAAATCTCAAGCATGCCATTGCCACTATCCAGGAATGCCACTTCGGTGCCGTTTGCCATCGTCTTCCGTAAATGAAGGCGCAGACCCAGGAGGTCGCGGTAAAATGCCAGTGACCTGTCCATGTCGCCGGTGACCATGCCGACATGCTCGAAGCTCTTGATCATGGATCAGGCCCCGGCCGCCAGACGCCGCTCTTCTTCCGGCAACCAGGAATGGTAGAGCGGATGATCAGAAAGGATCGGCAGCGGTGTCGGCTTGCCGGTGCGCTGCGAATGATAGGCCGCCGTGACGAGCTCCAGTGAGTTGCGAGCATCCTCCAACGTCACCGGCGGCTCGCCTCCCGATGTCAGCGCATGGTGGAACAGTTCGAACTGTCTGGTATAGCCGTCTTCCTTGACCACATAACCGGCCAGCGCCGCATCGACACGCTGCTGATGCTCCTCGGTCCCGGCAACGAAGCTCCAGGGGTCCCGGCCCATCGTGTAGGGCTCGAGAATGCTTTCCGCGACGAGATTTGAAAAGCAGAACCGCAGACGCGAGATTTCTTTCCGTGAGCCAAGTGTCATCGACAGCGTCGCCAGCGAGCCGTTCTTCATCTTCACCGAGAGGGCTGCCGTATCCTCGACCTGAATCGGGTTTACGAGTGTCGCCCCGTAGGAAAAGATTTCCGCGCAAGCGCCGTGAACATAGTTCAGCATGTCATGCGCATGGATCGCGTGACCAAGCAGACCGCCGCCCAGCTCGGTCACCCATTTTCCGCGCCACGGGACGGCATAGTAGTCGGGGCCGCGCCACCAATGTGTTTCGATCGTGGTGAGGAACGGCGTCCCGGTCAGGCCGAGGTCGATCAGCATTTTCAGCTTCTGAAGTCCCGAGCCATACCGGTACTGAAATATCGGCATCAGTTGCGGACCTTCGGCTCGCGCTACGATCCTAGCCATCTCGTCCACTTCGGCGATAGAACCGAAAAGCGGCTTCTCGCAAATGACATGTTTTCCCGCCTCGATTGCCTTGCGGCAGAGCTCGAAATGCGAACTTGGCGGGGTGCAGATATCGATGATGTCAAGATCCGCACGAGCGATCATCGTCTCGGCATCCTGGGTATATTCGGGAATGCCAAACTCCCCGCAAAGCGCTTGGCCGCGTTCCTCGTCCAGCGAACAAAGGACCGCAACCTCAAACAGATCCTTGTTCCAGGCAAAGCCTGTCAGGTGGCGCGAGGCGATCCCCGCTCCGACGATGCCGACACGAAACTTCTTGGACATGGCGGATTCCTCAACGATGACCCAGGCGCGCTGCCCTTGATTGTGCTTCCAGCGAAAGGCGGCAGACTTCGTAAACATGAGCCTGGGACATCGCCGTCTCCGTACGGTCGCGCACGTCGGCGGCGAAGGCATCGAAATAGTCGAGCTTTTCACCGCTGCAATCGATGTGCGTCATCTCAGTGCCGTTGACGAGGAAGAGGTGGTCCTTGCCGGGCCGTCCGGCGATATCGATGTATTTGCGCAGTTCGATGTAGCCTTCGGTGCCAAGGATGGTCAGGCGACCATCACCCCAGGTCGGCAGCGCCTCCGGGGTGAACCAGTCGACCCGCACATAGCCTGAGGCTTTCTCGGAGCGAAGCAGTACCTCGCCGAAGTCCTGAAAGGCCGGCTTGTCGGACATGCCGAAGTTTCCGACCGAGCTTGCGACAACCTCGCCGCTGGTCGAGCCCGTATAGAAGAGAAACTGGTCGACCTGATGCGAAGCAATATCCACGATGATGCCGCCGAACTGCTCCGGATCGAAGAACCAGGCGGGGCGTGTGGGCAACTGCAGCCTGTGCGGCCCCATGCCGAGCGTCTGGATCACCGTGCCGATCGCCCCCTCCTTGACGAGCTTGCCCGCCTTGACAGCGGATCGCACGCAATGGCGCTCGGAAAAGCAGATCGAAAAGATGCGACCGGTGTCGGCGACGGTGCGCTTGACTTCCTCGAGTTGGGCAAAAGTCGTCACGCCTGGCTTGTCGGTCATGACATCCTTGCCGGCCTTCATCGCACGGACGGCCAATCCGGCGCGGTCGCGCGGGATTGCGGCGATGCAGATCACGTCGATCGAAGGATCAGCGAAGATCCTATCGCGATCGATCTGCGGCGTATCCGGATAGGTCTTCTTGAAGTTTTCCAAGAGCGCTGGCACTGAGGTCTGCGGGCAGTATCCAACGAACTCGGCACCGGCCGCAAGCAGGCCCTTCACATGATCAAACGTGTGCCCATGATCGATCCCGACGACGGCAAATCTCAACATAACAGCAATGTCCTCCTGGAAATTTCTAGCGTGCAGTCTTGAGCCCTGCGCGGTCTCCTCTGGTCGAAGCAGACAGTGAAACTCAGAGGCTGTCAAGCTTGGACAGGCAGTGTAATTTCAGCGAAATCAGGCTAACATTAGGAAAATAAACGATAAAATTTTGTATCTAAATAGTTATTTAATTGATTGAGGTGAGGTAAGGCATGTCGGCAGCGGCTCGCTCGTATCAGGTATCTCCACACGCCATCGATGCTAAAGATTCTCGGAAAAATCCGACCGCGGCGCAAATGCCACTTATCGGACTGAGCAGGCACTCGCTTTTGAGATTAGTATCGCCGGTGGGATCGAACGATGGTACCGGTCGGGGCGCCTAGCGAATCAACGCCGACAACCAAGCGAACCAGCGGCTCTTGAAGCACCTTTATTGAGTCCGCGAGGGAGTGAGCTTCGTTCAGGATCCGCCAGCCGTCCGGCTTAACGTGAGACTTGATCACATCCCGAACATTGTACGCTGTCAGCAAAAGCAGGCTTTCCTCCGCTTTCGACCTCTCGCTAACAAATCTTATGACGTCAAATATAGTGAATGCGGCCTGGGGAACGCCCTCGGCATCTACATATACGATCGCAGGATGAGCGTAGTCTATCTTGTGGAATATCTCATCGATTGTCGTCGTCGCATCCACTCGCAAAAACGTCCTATCGAGCTTCGAACTCAATCTCGTGCCGCCCGTGCCCGAGCGGGTGGGACGCGTCCGGAGTACCTTGCCGACGGTGGTGTGATGACGCATCCACTCCCTTACAACGGGATTACAATAGCCAACGAGCTTTAGAATCGTTGCCTGAACAGTGGGTGCATTCTCCGATAAGATCGGTTCATGATGTGCAATGCGGTTTCGAAAGTTGTTCACCAACTTCACCGCATCCTGGATATTCTGACGCGTTGTTCCGATGGGCATGTGTGGAAATGCCACGTTCAGGGTAAATCGCCAGATGTCACCGTACTCTGGCCGGAAAAGGTTGGACCAGAAATCGAAAGTAAGCGCGGCGACGGTCTTGCTTGTCCCCCGCCCTTGCGACCGCGAGACCGCCAAGTCGAGGGCTCGAATACCATGCACGGGATCTAACAGCCCTCGAAAAACCGGATTACTGGGCCAGTCTTCGCCAAAATCCTTGGTCAGAATTTGGTTCACCCTATTTCTGAGGGTAACTTCCACGACGTTCAGCGGAAACAGGAACGCCTTTGCAAGCCTACTGTTGTAAAGATAGAGAGCGGCTGCATAATCTGCATGGTTACCGGCCAATCTTAGATACGTTCCGAAACGCGGTTCAGACAAACTGTCTCGCAGTTCTTTCAGTGATGGTCCGTCGTAATGATACGGGACTTGACTTTCAGCCATGTTTGATACACGTTCCACCCAGAGCAGTCGACGAGGCCTCTCTGGCAGATGCTGAAAAGCATTTTGCTACGCGCCCACGACAACTTATTTAGTGCACCAGGTCAGGCTAGCCCTCACCTGGTGTTTCTATTTCAAGCACCTGGTTCGACTGTAGGCGCCAAAGCTAAAGCATTTATTGCGATCAGCGCAAGCGCAAGATCTGGGCACCGCTACCGCTGCGCCACCAGCGTCGGCCCGCCGACGACACAACGAGCGGGCTTCCCGATTGGACCTCCTCGATGCGTCGCTGCTCGCGACGAGTCGTGAGCCAGATGCTAGTCCTCGCCCTTTGAATTCTTGGCCTTGCGGCCGGCAAGATCGATATCGTGGGCTGCCTGTTCTATAAGCTTGCTCGCAGCCGCTCCGGCCCCATCGACATCGCGCATGCGCAACGCTTCCACCACTGCGTGATGACACCGAACGGCATCGTCACGATTGAAGACGGTCTTGTTGGAGGTCTCGAACGAGTAGGTGAGGGCTGCATCGATCAGGCTGCTAATTTGCCTCAGCACGGGATTGTGGCTGGCTCGATACAGAATACGGTGAAACTCGACATCGGCAGCTGAGAACTTCTCGACGTCCTCGCTGGCTTCTTTCATGAGTTGCCAAGCGCCATCCAGGTCAGCGATCTCGCGGAGCGTCGCACGCTCGGCGGCCAGACTGGCGGCGAGCGGCTCAAGCACACGTCGGGTTTCCAGGACTGCGCCAAGGAGGTTGGCATCGAAGAGCCCTGGTCCGTGCCAGCTGATCACCTGAGGATCCAGCAGGCTCCAATTGTCCGGGGCAGAAACGACCGTACCCACCCGGGGCCGCGTCACCACCAGACCCTTAGCGGCGAGAACCTTGATCGCCTCTCTTATGACCGTACGACTGACTCCGTACGCTGTCCCCAATTCGTTTTCAGTGGGAAGTGCAGTGCCGGGAGCGTATTTTCCCGACAAAACTTCCTCGGCTAGCGCTCTTGTCACATCGGGCATTACCCGGGGGCGCAGGCCTCCAGAAGCGCTCGTTTCTCCGATGTTTTGCGCCGAGCGCATCACGATTCTCCTCACTCTTTGACGCCACTTTTCTATCAGATCGCGGAGTCGGGAAACAAGCTAGTTAGGCCAGCGATATAAATTCATCGGACAAGCCTGACTGCGGGGACTCACGCCGGATGCTGTTGGACACTCAAGCCCCCATCTACGGTCAGGCAGGTAGCGTTCATGAACGGGCACTCGTCGGAGATCATAAAAACCGCCGCCATTGCGATCTCTTCAGGAGATGCAATTCTTCCGCCAGGATGAAGCTTCATCGTCTCGGCCTTCGCCGCCTCCGGATCGGGAAAGCTATTCCAGTAGTCGATAACCTTCTGCGTGGCGACATAGCCAGGAGCCAGCGCATTCACGCGAACATTCTTCGCCGCATATTCCAGACCCAGCGACTTCGTCATGCCGAGAAGCGCGTGCTTGGCCAGAGGGTATGGAAAAGTATGTGGAATGATCGTGAAGGCATGGGTGGACGCGATATTGAGGATCACCCCACCCCCCTGCTCGATCAGCCCGGGCAAAACCGCCTTCGAGCAGTTCCATGCCCCTTTCAGGTTGATGTCGAAGCAACGGTTCCATTCGTCGTCTGTCGTTTCCAGCGGCTCCGAGAAAACATTGACCCCGGCATTGTTCACCAATGCGTTTATCTGGCCAAAATCGTCGGAAGCTTGGCGGGCAGCCTGTCTGATCGCGGCGCCATCCGTGATGTCCACCGCGTGTGCTATCACTCGATAGCCCTCTTCTCGCAGCTTCAATGCCTCGGCGTTCAGGAGAGCCTCGTCACGGTCGATGAGAAGCAGGCTTGCGTCTTCTCGGACAAATCCTTTGGCAATGGCAAGGCCAATGCCCTGTGCCGCGCCCGTTATCATGATGCGCTTGCCTGACAGCCGCTTCGACATAAGTGTTTACTCCTCCGATTGTCTTGTGATGCCGCCACCCGGTTCACACCTTAGGTGCGGCAACCGTTGTATGTCTGTACCGTATGCCATCCGTCAGCTTGTCTCGACCCGCAAACGGAAACCTCCCATAAGCGACTCGCCCGGTGCGAGAACCGTAAGCCCACCAAGACCCGTTAAATTGTGCCCGTTCGCCAGGTGAGACATGGGCTCGAAGCAGAAATAATCCCGCTTGAACCCGGGATCGAAGGTCGTGTCCGACAGGAAAAGGATAGCGTGCCGAAGTATCGGATCAGCCTCCATACTGAGAGCGACGCCATGCTCGGGCCACGAGATTCTCGCGTGGCCGCTCCAGTTCTCAAATCCGTTGTTGACCCATCGATGAGGCAGACCGATGGCTCGGCTGAAGTCCAGATCCGCTGGTATGCTTGTCCGCTCTCCCGGCAGCCATCCCTCGACCTCCGTCCAGAATGCCTCGGCGCGGGCCTCAAGTGTGGTCTGGGGCGTCAGCGGAAAATATGGATGCCAGCCGAGGCCGAATGGCAATCTTTGACGACCGCGATTTTCGACCGTCATCGCGATTGTCAGGCTGTCGTCGTCGATCGTAAAGCACTGGCTCGCCAGATACTCATAGGGCGTGTGCCCGCCCCTGTGCTCGAAGCTCATCTCGATCGACCTGTCGGTCTGGCCGCCGAGGTGCCAGTCAGCTAGCCAACCATCTCCGTGGAGGTAGTGAGGGTCCCATTCGGTATTCGGGCGAAGGGTAAACACAGCTCCGTCGAAGACAAACCTGTTGTCCCTAACGCGATTACCGAAGGGGACAAGCGGAAAGCAGGACGCTTCGGGTGCGCCTGCATCGACTGTGGGTGCAGGTCTGAGCAAAGGCACTCTCCGGCCGCCGCCCTGCTTCCACAGGCCAAGGATCGATCCCCCATGGGTGCTTACCCGAAGCGAAAGTGATCCTGAGCCGATATCCACGAGTGTCACAGCTTAGCCCTCTGGACCCTGATCCACAACGGTCGATCGAGAAGTGTCCTCAGCTGGGCTTGAGAGATGCGCACCATCACCACTCGGCAAAGCTGCCGTCTTCGTGACGCCAGATGGGATTGCGCCAGCGATGACCTTCCTTGGCCCGCTCGATCACGTACTCCTCGTTCACCTCGACACCCAAACCTGGGCCTTGCGGAATGCTGACGAAACCGTCGGCATAATGGAACACCTCCTTGTTGGAGATGTAATCCAGAATATCGTTGCCCGTGTTGTAATGGATACCCAGGCTCTGCTCCTGGATGAAGGCGTTGTAGCTGACAGCATCGACCTGGAGGCACGCAGCAAGCGCGATCGGACCGAGGGGGCAATGCGGCGCGACGGCGACATCATAGGCTTCTGCCATCGCGGCGATCTTTCTACACTCTGTGATACCGCCAGCGTGGCTGAGGTCCGGCTGTATGATATCGACATACCCGTCCGCCAGCACGGACTTGAAGTCCCAGCGCGAATAGAGACGTTCCCCAAGCGCGATCGGGGTCGAGCAATGGTTGGCGATTTCCTTCAGCGTCTCGCGATGCTCGGAGAGCACGGGCTCTTCAATAAACATCAGCTTGTAGGGTTCCAGTTCCTTGGCAAGAACCTTTGCCATCGGCTTGTGAACGCGGCCATGGAAATCCACACCGATTCCGATGTGCGGGCCGATTGCTTCCCGGATTGTCGCGATTGTCTGGACAGCCTTGTCGATTTTCTCGTTCGTATCGACGATCTGCATCTCTTCGCAGCCATTGAGCTTGATCGCTTTGAACCCGCGAGCGACGACGTCCCTGGCATTTGCTGCAACATCTGCCGGGCGGTCCCCACCAATCCACGAGTAGACCTTGATCTTATCGCGTACCTGGCCGCCGAGCAGCGAATGGATCGGCTGCCCCAGCGCCTTGCCCTTGATGTCCCAGAGCGCCTGATCGATTCCCGCAAGCGCCGACATGTGGATGGCTCCGCCGCGATAGAAGCCGCCGCGGTACATCACCGTCCAGTGGTCCTCGATCAGGAACGGGTCCTTGCCGATAAGGTAGTCTGCCAGCTCATGCACTGCCGCCTCGACGGTCAGAGCGCGCCCCTCGACGACCGGTTCACCCCAACCGACAATGCCCTCGTCGGTCTCGATCTTCAAAAACAACCAGCGCGGCGGGACCATGTATGTCGTCAGCTTTGTAATCTTCATCCGTACTCTCCTCAGCGCGTCGAAGTCAGCTCAAACGCGGTTCTATGGCACATCGACGCGGCATTCCTCCCGCTACCAAGGCATGTAGCCAATTTTTCATACAATAGCAATTGACTGGTATGATAAATTGAAATAGTTCATCTACATGCCAGGGAGGCATAGTGTTTCCACCAGGAGGGAGAGAGAAATGCGCATTTTTCGTGCAGCAGTTTTGTTCGGGACCGTGGCTCTGATGGCCGCAAGTTCGGCTTTCGCGGCCGACCTCAAGATTGGCTTCATCGTCAAGCAGCCCGAAGAGCCGTGGTTCCAGGACGAATGGAAGTTTGCCGACGTAGCAGCCAAGGAAAAGGGCTTCACGCTCGTCAAGATCGGTGCGGAAGACGGTGAGAAGGTTCAGTCCGCCATCGACAACCTGGGAGCGCAGGGTGCTCAGGGCTTCATCATCTGCACTCCTGACGTCAAGCTTGGACCAGGCATCGTAGCCAAGGCCGCGGCCAATGACCTCAAGATCATGACCGTCGACGACCGCCTGGTAAACGCCGATGGCAGCCCGCTTGAGGACGTGCCTCACATGGGTATCTCGGCGACCAAGATCGGTGAGGCCGTTGGCCAGACGATCGCCGACGAGGTCAAGAAGCGTGGCTGGGACGTGAAGGAAGTGGGCGTAATCCGCGTTTCCTACGACCAGCTTCCGACTGCCGTTGACCGTGTGAACGGTGCCCTCTCTGTGCTCAAGGCGGCCGGGTTCCCGGACACCAACATCTTCGACGCCCCTCAGGCCAAGACCGACACGGAAGCCGCCCTTAACGCGGCAACGGTCGTGCTCAACAAGAACGCTGGTATCAAGAAGTGGGTCGCAGTCGGCCTCAATGACGAAGCCGTGCTTGGTGCTGTTCGCGCCACCGAAACGGTTGGCATTCCCGCCGACAGCATGATCGGCGTCGGCATCGGCGGTGCGGATTCGGCAATCAACGAGTTCAAGAAGCCGACGGCAACGGGCTTCTTCGGCACTGTGATCATCTCGCCGAAGCGCCATGGCTACGAAACTGCACTCAACATGTATGAGTGGGTAGCCAACGGCAAAGAACCTGAGAAGCTGATCCTGACGGCTGGCCAGCTCGCGCTGCGCGACAACTACGAGGTAGTCCGCAAGGAACTGGGTATCGAATGATCAGCTTCTAAGATGAATTCAGTCCGGCGGCTTTCTGTCGCCGGACCTTCTTATGGGATGCTGTCATGCAGGACTTTCTCGAATTCAAAGCGATATCCAAGGGATATCCCGGCGTGCAGGCGCTCGCCGATGTTTCGTTCTCTGTAAAGAAGGGAGCGGTCCACGGCCTGATGGGCGAAAACGGAGCTGGCAAGTCAACGCTCATCCGCGTTCTCTCAGGTGACCAATCCGCCGATACCGGCGAAATCTCGATCGATGGCTCGACCCAGCATTATCGCTCGGTTCGTGATGCCTTCGATGCGGGCGTTATTGTCATTCACCAGGAACTGCAGCTCGTCCCCGAACTGACGGTAGCGGAAAATCTCTGGCTCGGGCGCTTTCCCGGGAAGGCCGGGGTCATCGACCGCAGTCGCCTTACGAACGTCGTTCGAGAAAAGCTCAGCGAGATCGGGATTGAGATCGAGCCTGGTGCCAAGGTGGCCTCGCTATCGATCGGCGAACGCCAGATGGTGGAAATCGCGAAAGCCGTGATGGCGGATGCTCGCGTGATCGCACTCGATGAGCCGACGTCGTCGCTGTCCTCGCGGGAGAGCGAAATCCTGTTCTCCCTGATCGAACGCCTACGCTCTCAGGGCAAGGTCATCCTTTACGTATCGCACCGCCTCGACGAGATATTCCGTCTTTGCGACAGCCTAACGGTCCTTCGTGACGGCAAGCTTGCAGCACATCACGCGGACATCACCGCTGTTACTCGCGAGCAGATTATCTCGGAAATGGTCGGGCGCGAGATATCCAACATCTGGGGATACCGGCCGCGCGAGTTCGGCGACGTCCGTCTTGAGGTCAAGGACATTGCAGGCCGCAAGCTCCGCACACCAATGAGCTTCTCGGTTCGCCAAGGAGAAATTCTCGGGTTCTTCGGCCTGATCGGCGCGGGCCGCAGCGAGATGACGCGCCTCGTGTATGGCGCGGACACACGCTCGCAAGGCACGGTTAGCGTCGACGGCATAGAGGTAGTGGCCGACAGCCCTCCGCACGCGATTCGCGGGGGAATTGTTCTGTGCCCGGAGGATCGGAAGTTCGACGGCATCGTGCAGGGCCGCAGTATCGAAGAGAACATGGCGATCTCCTCGCGCCGCCACTTCTCGCCGTTCGGGATCCTTCAGCCCAAGAAGGAAGCCGAACTCGCCGAGCAGTTCATTGCCAAGCTGCGTGTACGCACGCCTTCCAGGAAGCAGGACATCGTCAACCTGTCCGGCGGCAATCAGCAGAAGGTGATCCTTGGACGCTGGCTGTCCGAACAGGGCGTGAAGGTTCTGATCATTGACGAACCAACGCGCGGTATCGACGTCGGTGCGAAGTCTGAAATCTATGAAATTCTCTACGAGCTTGCTGCACAGGGCATGGCAATAGTCGTTGTCTCAAGCGAATTGCCGGAAGTGATGGGCATCACCGACCGCATCGTCGTGATGTGCCAGGGTCGCGTCGCAGCAGATATCAGGCGCGACGACTTCGATGAGCGGCGAATTCTCGCCGCCGCCCTCCCCGATGTGGCCAATGCCAGCGAACTCCTCAACCAGCAGGTCCAGTAGCGATGACGTCCTTGAAAAAACTCCTACTCGGCGAGCAAGGCCTCGTCGTTATTTTTGCCATCGCTTTCGCCATCGTGGCAGCAACCGTTCCAAACTTCCTCACCGAGCGAAACATGCTTGGGCTGCTGCAGTCGGTCGTCACCATCGGCATTGTCGCCTGCACCATGATGTTCTGCCTCGCATCCCGCGATTTCGACCTTTCGGTCGGATCGACCGTCGCGTTCTCGGGGATGATAGCCGTCATGGCCTCGAACGCCACCGGTTCGATCGTCCTTGGACTTATAGCAGCGCTCCTCTGTGGTGGTGCTGTTGGTCTCGTGAACGGTGTGGTTATCGCCCGTTTTCGGATCAACGCCCTTATCACCACGCTGGCGACGATGCAGATCGTTCGCGGTTTGGCGCTTATCGCATCCGATGGCCGCGCAGTCGGTATCAACGATCCCGGCTTCTACCAGTTGGCACTTTCGAAGTTCTTGGGCATCCCAACTCCGATCTGGGTCATGGCGATCTTCTTCGTGATCTTTGGCTTCGTACTGAACCGGACGGTCTTCGGGAAGAACACGCTGGCGATCGGCGGCAACCCGGAAGCGTCGCGTCTCGCGGGTGTCAATGTCTCCAGAATGCGCATCTGGATCTTTGCGCTGCAGGGACTCGTTTGCGCCGTGGCGGGTGTCCTGCTTGCGTCGCGCATCACATCGGGTCAGCCGAATGCTGCAACCGGGCTGGAACTATCGGTCATTTCGGCCTGTGTTCTGGGTGGCGTATCGCTCGCGGGTGGTCGTGCAGCTATGACCGGAGTGATCGTCGGTGTCCTGATTATGGGCATTGCAGAGAACGTGATGAACCTCCTCAATATCCAGGCTTTTTATCAGTATGTCGTGCGTGGATTGATCCTTCTGCTCGCCGTTCTGTTGGACAACCTGAGATCTGCTGCGGCTGGGAGGCGCGGCTGATGTGAGGCGGCGCATTACGGCAATCTCAGACCGATTCCAGCGTAAGCCAACCACGGCACCGCGTCCGAAAGCCTTTTGTGGGGAACAAGGTTTTTTTAATCGCACGTTGGAAACGGGCATGTCGAAATCGCCGCCGTCCCATATTCGCTGGGCCTTCGTCTCCTGATAATCGATGATACTGATTATCGGATGCCAAGTACAACAGCCCATCCCGAAACTGAGGGCCAAGGTAGCAGCTCCTGAGGTTGCTCACTCTCGCGGTTTGACGGACCATACATTTAATGGGAACGGCGTGCGCGGATCTCATCATGGCCTGGCTGCAACAGCAGCCCTCTCGGGAGAGGCCGGATAGATTTACGCAACTGGGTCCGTCATTTTGCGATGTCGCGGCCCCTCGCACGACGAGGCGGACCATACATTTTTTGCGAGAAGCTCGCGGAGTGCGCTGCATCCAACATCTGTTCGGCGAGCAGCTTCTTCAGCCTCGCGTTCTCGTCCTCGAGCGCCGTCAGCCGCTTCGCCTCTCATACCGCCATGCCGCCCGCTCGATATTGCCCACAATGAGCGACGGCGATGCTATCATTTGCATACTCTCGGGTGCTAAAATCCCCGCGACGAACAGCGAGGGCGACAGCCAGCCCATCAGACGCCAGACGAGGAGCCCGTGTCTTGAGATTGCTGACGCGCCTTTTCCGGAGGTTTCTGGTTTTCTGTCTGGGTGTACTCAGCGTTTGGCTGATCGTCTTCGTTGTTTTCGATACTGCGGACCACAGGTTTCCATGGCTCGTTGCGGTGTGCCTCACATATGGCCTGGCTGCTTACGTCATTCTTCCGAACGTGGTCCGATTGTCACTGAAGGTTCTTCATCGGGGGCTGATCCCCAGATACACGATCACGGCGGATGGCCTGCCCGGCGATCCTATAAATTTCGCCCTCATCGGCAATCTTCAACAACTACGCGAGGCCTTTGCAACGGCGGGCTGGACTACGGCCGACCATTTGGGGATCGCAAGCACGTTGCGAATGATACGCGCTTTCCTGATGAACTCTGCCTATCCCACCGCACCTTTCAGCACCTTCTATCTCTTTGGAAGACGGCAGGACATAGGATTCCAGGAGCCCATCGACGATAGCCCCCGCAAGCGCCATCACATCCGTTTCTGGGCCCTTAGTCTTGCCCATTCCGAGGACGATATGAGCACGGCGAGCTTCTGGTTGAATACCGACAGGCCATCGCCCGACGAGCGCGTCCTGTGGGTTGGGGCGGGCACCAAAGATACCGGGCTTTCTCTGACTTGGCTGACATTCCAAGTCACACATAAGACCGATGCCGATACGAACGCCGAGCGCGACTACATAGTCAATGAACTGAGGGCAAACCAAGTAATCGGGGAGGTCGCGCGGCACCAATCCGGCTCTCGTTTGAACACCGGAAAGGTCAACCATTACATTACCGATGGTGAGATCGCGTTTGCCACCTTGACTGTCAGTGTCGCGGGCGCCGGTCACGCCGGTGCCGTTGTCGGGCAGGATCACCCTGATCCGACCAACCCGACCGAATGAGTTCAAAGTGCCGGGCGCCTCTTGATCGAGAGAAAGACCGAACTTGACTAAGACTTAACAAGAGAACAAAATGTGAACACAGCTAATCAACCTGACCGTTCGACTGCATTCTCCACGAGAGCGTCGTCGCGGCGACGGAGTTTCCCATGCTAATGCGCGTTCAAAAACGGACCACGGAAACGGAAACAGCCTTTAACGACTGGTGGTCGGCGCAATCCAGCGATTTTAAAGCGCTTCACAATATGGATGAACTCCTGCGTGCTTTCAAAGCTGGCTTCGCTGCCGGACGGAGAAAGAAGGTTCGCCGCTTCACATTCACTGCCGGTAAAATGAGGGTCACGGTCTGGGCCGCGAACCAGGCCACGGCAAAGGCCATGGCAATGAGGGAGGCAGACAGAAGAGCGCAAGCCATCGGTATTTCACCGCCAAAGGCTGGTTGGACATTGCGCATTGTTGGGATTGCCGCGCCGTGAGTATCGACGGACGCAGCAGCGCGGCAGCAGCAACCATTCACGTGAACCATTGGTGTTCCGTTGCCGGCTGCGAGACATGGGGCGGTTTTGGCCATGCTTCATCGAAGTCGATTGAGACGCAATGGTGGTGCTGGGAGCACTATCCCTACAAGCCTAGTGCAACGACAGCTGTTTTAGATGACCTTGCCACTCAGTTGCAGCAACCTGGCGACTGACAACTTTCTCGTCGTTTCTTTTTTGGTGCTGCAATGAACATGTCCTCGGACATCTCGAGGGGTTAGCCGTGCGGTCAGCCATGAAGTCCATCGACCAAATCATGCTTGGCTCCTATTATGTACAAAATTCTGGGCGCGAACTGCCTTTATGGCCAATCAAATGAACAGAACTTGACTAGACGCCGATCTGGATGCCATAATGTACAGAATTCCGGACGTGAGAAGGTTTCATGTCCACTCAAATGAACAAATCGGGTATAACTGTGCCTCGTCAGAGAAGCTACTCTAGAGTCACGCGCCAGGCCCTCACGATGCTCGGCAAGCTGATCCGCGTCGCCCGCGCCAAACGGGGCCTAACCGCACAGGAACTGGCCGACCGCGCCGGCATCAGCCGTACAACGCTCTCCAGCATTGAAAAGGGCGCGCCGGGCCCTGAGATCGGCATCGTCTTCGAGGTCGCTTCGCTCGTGGGCGTTCGCCTGTTCGACTACGACGAGCGCACCCTAGAGATGCATAATGCCCGCCTCGACGAAAAACTGACCCTGCTGCCCAAGAGCGTCCGCCACGCCGTGAGGGAGGTCGATGATGACTTCTAAGGCGGATACTACCGAAGCCTTTGTCTGGAATTGGCTGCCGGGGGCGACGGAACCGGTGGTCGCGGGCCGCCTCGATCAGGACGGCGATCGCCTGCTCTTCACCTATGGCGCCAGCTACCGGCGCCGCAAGAGCGCCATTTCCCTCTATGAGCCTGAACTGCCGCTTCAGGAGGGCACGATCGCCCCGATCACCGGCCTGTCGATGGCAAGCTGTATTCGCGACGCCTCGCCTGACGCCTGGGGCCGCCGGGTCATCATCAACAGGCTGACGGGCAAAAGGCCCGACGCTGCCGGCGTACCGGAGATCAGCGAACTGACCTTTCTGCTCCAGTCAGGCTCCGACAGGATTGGCGCACTCGATTTTCAGGCATCGGCTACGGAGTATGTCCCCCGCCTTGCCGCGCAAGCTTCGCTCGCCGAACTCCTCGAAGCGGCCGAACTCATTGAAAGAGGCGTCCCTCTTCCCCCGGCGCTCGACCAGGCCCTCAATCACGGCACCTCGATCGGCGGCGCGCGTCCCAAGGCTCTGATCGATGACGACACGAAGAAGTTCATCGCCAAATTCTCGGCGACCAACGACACCTACGGCGTCGTGAAGGCAGAGTTCATCGGGATGAAGCTGGCGACCGCCTGCGGTCTCAACGCCGCTTCAGTCTCCATGACTCGCGCCGCACAAAAAGACGTCCTCTTGATCGAGCGCTTCGACCGCACACACACAAAGGACGGCTGGATACGCCACGGCATGGTCTCGGCCCTGACCATGCTGGGCCTGGATGAGATGATGGCCCGCTATGCCTCCTACGAAGACCTCGCCGAACTCATCCGCCACCGCTTCACCGATCCCAAGGAGACCCTCAAGGAGCTCTACGGGCGGATTTGCTTCAATGTGCTGTGCGGCAATACCGACGACCATGCCCGCAACCATGCCGCGTTCTGGGACGGCAAGAAGCTGACCCTGACACCGGCCTATGATATCTGCCCGCAAGGCCGCACCGGCAACGAAGCGACGCAGGCCATGCTGATCAAGGGCGAGAGCCGCGCCAGCACGCTCGCCACCTGCCTTGCCGCGGCGGCGGACTATCACCTGAAAGAGGCGGAAGCCGCCGCGCTGATCGAACACCAGATCAAGACCATCGCCGAGCATTGGCAAGCCGCCTGCGATGAGGCCGAACTGAATGCCGTCGACCGCAAGCTGTTTGCCGGGCGCCAGTTTCTCAATAGCTATGCCCTTGACGGGCTCGAAGGTCACAAAGCGCTGCAAGGCTCATTCGCTGCCGCCCGGGCTGCGCTGATCGCCAGCGGAGGCATCCAGGGATGAAACGGCCAGGCAGCTCAAAGGACGCGCATGGCCGGGAGCCCCTCCCCATCGACCCCGCTGCGTGAGGTCGTACTGGATACCAGGGGGCATACCGGGCACCAGCTTGGATCTTCATGGGAGGTTCTCCATGAAACCGATCGCCATACTCAAACGCCTCCAGCTCGGCCGGAATATAGCCAATTGCTGATAAAAGGCACAGTTGCATAGAATTTTATCGATCGCGTTACATTCCTATGAATGTTTCGGCGCTACAACACCCGAAAAGATCGCGGAATGGATGCGAATGGGGTGTTTCGTGAGGGGACTTGTATTGACGCGCTTCCGCACCTCGGTGGACGGAGCGACCGCAGTCGAATTCGCAATCATCGCTCCCGTTCTTATTTTCCTGACATTCGCTATTGCCGAATCCGGTATTGCCTTTGCTGCCGACATTGTTCTCAAAAACGCTACCTATGACGCAGCGAGGACCGGCCGAACGGGGTTTGTGTCGGAAAACTCGACACAGGATGCGACCGTAAAGGCGAAAATTCGCAACCAGGCGGGCGTATTCATGGATGCCGACAGGCTCGTCATCACCAGCCTGTCCTACAAGGGCTTCGATGCTCTCAAAAAGCCCGAGCCGTTCACAGACAAGAACGGCAACGGCGTTCGCGACAATGGCGAAAACTTCACCGACGTCAATGGGAATGGTGTCTACGACACCGACCAGGGGGCGAACGGCTACGGCGGTACGGCACAAGTCGTCCTCTACACCGTAACCTACCCATGGACCTTCCACACTCCCGTCCTCAAGCAGCTTGTTGGCAACGACGGCACCGTCGAACTGACGGCAACAGCGGTGGTGCAGAATGAGCCGTACTGACCTGATCTCCAAGCCCTTGCGCGTTCTCTCTTCCATAACCCGTCGGCTGGCGGGAAACGACGAGGGCGTCGCGGGTATCGAAATGGCGATCATCACGCCCGTGCTGTTGCTCCTTCTCTGCGGCGGCAGCGAAATCAGCCTCTATGCCCGCTCGCACTTCCAGACTGCGCAGATGGCATCGACGGTAGCGGATGCGGTTGCGCGCTACGAAGCGATCACGTCGTCGGACATCACTTCGATCTTTTCGGTGTCGTCCGAGGTCATGGGAAACGAAGACTTCAAGGAGAACGGCTACGTGATCCTGACGTCGGTTTCCCGCACCGGCGGCGCCGCACCGGTCGTTGCGTGGCAGTGCAAAGGCGGCTCTGACGCCCAGACGAGCAAGATCGGGATCGTCACCAAGGCCGCCACACTTCCGGGCAACCTTACCCTCGATGCAACCGACAATGTGATCGTCGCCGAGGTCTTCTATCGCTACACCCCGCTATTTTCCAATTTTACGCCGGTCGAGACGCAGCTCTACAAGACGGCGGTCTTCCGCCCCCGTCTCGGCAGCCTCACGAGCGCGCCCGGTTGCTAGTCCACAAGGAAAGGACGATCCAATGTCGTTGATGTCCATGATCTCCCGCTTCCGCAAGGCCGAGGAAGGTGCCGTCCTCCCCTTCGTCGGCATCGTCAGCCTGGCGCTGATCGGGGCAACGGGGTTCGGCATCGACGCGGCCCGCCTGATGCTTCTCCATTCGAGCCTTCAGCGCGCCATCGACGCCGGCGCTCTTTCGACCGTTGCCAAGCTGGACACCGCCACCATCGACGTGGAGCTGCGAAAGTTTGCGGTCGCCAATTTCAACAATGGGGAGATTGGCGGGACGCTCGACAGCCTGACCTGGACCATCAGCTCGGACAACAAGACACTGACCGTCAAGGCATCGGCCAGCGCTCCCGCGACGTTGATGAAAATCCTCGGCGTCCAGACGATCAGCACCAGCGCGGAAAGTATCATCGAACGATCGACCAGCGGCCTTGAACTGGCACTTGTTCTCGACAACACCGGCTCCATGAAGGGAACGCCGCTCACGAGCCTCAAGTCCGCGGCCAACACACTGGTGAACATCCTTTACGGCAACGACGAAGTTGCCGAAAACCTCTATGTCGGCATCGTTCCCTTCTCGCAGTCGGTCAATGTCGGGACCAGCCATACCAGCTGGATGAAGTCCGGCTCCATCGCCGCGCTAGACTGGGGAGGGACAGGGACATCATGGGGCGGCTGCGTCGCGGCGCAGGCCGTCAAGGCGAACGACATTTCCGACGCGGTTCCCTCCAGCAAGCCGATCACGCCCTATTACTGGCCAGACGGCACGGGTAACGACTGGATCAGCGTCGACAAGAATGGCAAAAAAACATACGCCACGAATCTCGGCAGGTCCCTCGGTCCCAACAAGAACTGCCCCGCCGAGGTAACGCGCCTGACCCCCAAGAAGGCAACGGTTGTTGCCGCCATCTCGGCGATGGAGGCGGTGGGCAACACCCACATCAACTTCGGGGCCGTGTGGGGCTGGCGGATGTTGTCTCCCAAATGGCGTGGTCTCTGGGGCGGCGACATGTCGACCTACAATCTGCCTCTCGACTACTACACGAAGAACATGAACAAGGCGGCAGTCATCATGACCGACGGCGAGAACACGATGTCGGCAGACGTCTACAGCGCTTATGGCTGGCTTGCCGACAAGAAACTTGGGACGAGCAACGAGACGGCCGCGGAGACGGAACTCGACAACCGTCTGACCTCGGTCTGCACGGCGATGAAGAACTCCGGCATCATCATTTACACGATCGCCTTCAATGGGCCCAGCGAAGCCACCCAGGACCTCCTGCGCAACTGCGCCAGCCAGAACGCCTTCTTCTTCAACTCGCCGACAACCGCCGCGCTCCAGTCGGCCTTCAAGCAGATCGGGGATTCACTCTCCAACCTCCGTGTCAGCAAATAGAAATCGCGCGATAGTGACGAATGCCTCTCCATCAGACGCGGACCCACAATATGTCCGACTGTAGGAACAGATGCTGGCTGCCGATAGGCACTCTTCACTACTGAGAGCAACGCGGTCACATCTTCAGCTGTGTTATCTGGCTGTCCCTTGGGGAGGATCGTCCTGATCAGTGTTGGAGCGGATCGACGTAAGTCGAGGCAGCTTGCGGGTTGGGGAGCTCTGCTGCCGGGAAGTCCAAAGCCTTAGTTGCAAAACGCGATACTGCGGCGCGTTAGAGGGAGTTTCCAATCCAATCTTCGTGACAATGACGGATACGGATCACGAGAACGCTCCCATCATCGTTGATCCGATAGATTACCAGGTGAGCCTTGAATGTATGGATTCTGACAGGCGGCGAAATCTCATGGCGCTCACGCGTCATTCGAGGACTCGCGGCTATGAGATCGAGCACATCAAAAAGCTCATCGTGATATCGTTTGGCGGCCAAGGATCCGAAGTTGCGGATACCTTGTTCGGCGATTGAGACGATAATCCTCTTCCGCTTCAACAGAGAGCCTGAATGGCATCAATCACGTCTGCGGATGATCTCGGCACGCGCAACGGCAGCGGAAAACAACTCGTCCTTCGAACGGCCTCCTACGCCGCTTTTGATTCCGTCATCGAAGAAACGTTGCATCTCCGCAATTTTGTTGGTCCGGGCCCGGTCTCTGCGGATAAGGTCTCGAACGTAGTCACTCGCGTTCGAATATCGACCGGTCTTGGCTTGCGCTTCGACCCAGTCTTTCATCGGGTCCGGCAGGGATACACTCATGGTTGCCATTAGAGTCTCCTTGAGGTCTCAAGGCTACCTTGTGATGGCAAAGTTTGTCAAACTATTGAAGCCCCTAAGAAAGCTCCTGAAAGGGGTTCTGCGATTGGCGGCCTAACCCCAACTGCAAGTCCAGCGCATTCCGCGGCCAGGACGGCGACAAGTAAGGTCGCGGCCACAGGAATGCGTAAAGGTCATTGCGGTTCGCCCACTTCCACTGCCGCGCGGAATTGCCTCGCGTGCAGCGATGTGAGCGTCCGCGGGGCAGGTGCCTGAGCTTGCCTTTTGAGTTTTTGTCGGTGGGGTGACTGGGTTTTTAATTGTGCGTTTTGCGGGTGCTGTTATTGCCACGCAAAGACCGTCTCGTTCTTGGTAATTTTGGGCACAGACGAGCGGGCAGATCCGGATCTTCTGCATGCGAAGTTGCTCAAGGAGCACCGATTCTTGACCCATGTGTGTCAAATCCTCTTGCGCGATTTGTAATGCGTTCGCGCCGAGGCGCTACGCCGCACGCCTTCTCATCGTTCCCGGCCGCCATCAACCCCTACGGCAGGCACGTTGCTGATCCGATCACAACCGCCTCGATCTCGACTCCATTTCCGTAAATTCTGCAAAGGCGTCTCGATCGCACTTTCGACGTGGCGTGGTTGGTAAAGCAAGAAGCAGGGACGCAATCGCAATGCACGAGGAGACGAATGGGTAAGTGCCGTCTCGCGAGTTTCATGCCGACATCAACGGCGCAAACACCAGGTGATTGCCGTGGAACTCCAAGTCACTGGCCAAGCAATCCGGCATGCCATTGGTCCCGGTGCGCTCCCCAATAAGCTTATGCTTCCGTCCAGCTGGAGAACGTGGCAGCCTGCCCCAGCCGTATTCCGGCTTCTGACCGCAGTTCCCAGACGAGCCCGTCCTCCATCCAAAAATGCGCGCCGGACTTGCGAACTCTAAGTCCACGGTAATTCGCGATAAATCCTTGCCGTGCGACTGCATCGAGAAGCGCCTGGCGCTCCAGTCGATCCGGCGCTTCAGCTGATAATCGAGAAGGCAATTTCGTAAACTCGTCCCACGAGTATCCGAAACATCGCTGTGCCGTGAGATTTGCATAAATGAACCGAGGGTCCCGCTCGGTATTGTGAGCGACAACCACAAAAGGGGCGTCAAAGAAGAGCCATTCGGCTCCCTGCCCTGGCTCAACAAGCGGTCGGCCGACAGCACGCAGACAGCTTTGCGCAAGGAGTTCGAAGAAGGCTTGACTGGTTGAAGGCTCATCAGGCGACATTTGGCTATCCTTACTCCCGTTTGGGCTCTTGTTGAGGCGCGCCATGATGCCGCCGACTTTGACACCAAGAACCAGGATAAGGTCGCTGGCGTGTGATCCGGCCACCTTAAGCTATTTTTCAAATCCACTACCGATATCGGAGTTGCAATGAAAACGATACTTACCTGGGCAGTCATGGCCTCTTGCGGCGTTGCCGCTCTATTGCCGATGGCCGCGCCTGCATCTGCCCAGGAGTGGCGAAGGCCACATTATGACGATCCGCCGCCTCCACGGCGGCGCCATCACCATCACGACAATGGCGCCGCGATTGCCGGTGGTCTGGCTGCCGGCGTCATCGGCGGTTTGATCGGTGGCGCGATCGTAAACAACAGCGGGCCCCGCTACATCGATCCGCCGCCTCCACCACCGCCGCGTTGCTGGTTCGAAGACCGGCGAGTGCCAAATGCCTACGATGGTGGATGGCATATGGAGAGCATGCGCGTTTGCCAGTAGCAATTGGCTGATGTTTTTCAGGTCTCAGCGCCTCGTTGCAATGTCAACGTGGCGCTGGCCACGCTGCATAGATCAGACGCTAGATATCAACGACAATTTCGGGATGGCTTCAAACGTGCTCGCAGGTGCCCGGCCAGCGCGCTTGGCTGGGTAAGAAATGGCTGGGATTCAGATTTATTGCACGACTTGAAGCCAATGGCTGTTGTCGCTTAGGCGAGGACGGCAGGCAGCACAATCACTTGTGAAGCGCAGCGGTAAGCCACGACGAGGCCCGGTCGATCGCCACCGTCCTTCTGGATTTCAATGGCAGCAGGACATTGTACCGGCCTTCCGGGGACAGTCTCGTCTCATCGAGCGCCACCAACGTGCCGTCATCAAGGAATGTCTGAACAAGGGTGCCCCAGCCAAGCGCAACCCCCTGACCAGCGCGCGCAGCGAAGATCGTCTCCGTGTAGTGACTGAAGCGCAGAGACGGCTTCACCTCGAAGTGCACGCCAAGTTCGGCGAGCCATTGGCCCCACGACAGCCAGGATCGGTCTTCAGCATCGGTCTCGATGAACTCGTCAGTCGCGGCCAATGGGCCGTTGCCGCGCCGGTCGAGGTAGCCCGGCGAGCAGACGAGCATTATGACGTCACCGCGCGAGGCGACCACCGTTGCGTCGTTGAAAGGTGGCAGCCCGAAACGGATGGCAAGATCGACGGCACCGCTGTCCAGATCGATTTTCGCATCCTGGGAGATGACGCGGATCTGAATGCCCGGATTCTGGGCGCGAAAATCGGCGAGACGCGGAAGCAGCCAGAAAGACGAGAAGGCCACGGTCGCGCCGATGGTGACGACATCCTGAGCCGCCCCCTTGATGGCATCGATCGCATCGGAAATGTTCGAGAAACTCTGCGCGAGCGACGCACCCAGCACGAGGCAGGCGGCAGTCGGCTCGATCGCGCGGTGCTTGCGCACGAACATTGGCTGCCCCAGCTCTTCTTCCAGCAGCGCGATTTGCCTGCTGACGGCCGCCTGGGTAACCCCGAGCTCGCCTGCCGCAAGGGTAAAACTCTTTCGGCGAAGGACCGCTTCCAGCATGATCAGCGCCGTCATCGACGGCAAGCGCCTGCGAAACTGCATTTCATGCCCCGTCACATTACCATTCGTTATGCGAACGTGAGAATTAATGCCGTTGAAGAGCCTTGAGAGCAAGAGCAGTTTGCATGAAGGCAAGCATAAGGGGCTCTCATGCTAAACAAACTTCCCTCTTCCATCTCCGCCCTTCTCGACGCTCGCACGAACGGGCACTCGCTGCCCGCCGGCCTCTATACGCGTGAAGACGTCTTCGAAGCGGATATCGACGTTTTCTTCCACAAACACTGGATCTGCATCGGTCTCGACTGCGATGTGCCGGAAGCTGGCGACGCCACTGTCATCGACATCGGCAAGACGAGCCTCATCCTTTTGCGAGATGACGACGGCGACATTCGGGTGCTGCACAACGTCTGTCGCCACCGTGGCTCGCGCCTGTTGGATGCAGGAAAGACGATCGTTTCAAAGCTGGTCTGCCCCTACCACACCTGGACCTACGAGCTTACGGGAGAGCTCAGCTATGCTCCCCACATGGGCAAGGACTTCGACAAGGACTGTCACGGACTGAAGCCCGTGACCTTCAAGTCGATCGGCGGGCTTATCTATGCCTGCCTTTCCGACACCCCACCAGAGGACATCGACGTCCTCGAACGCACGATGGTCGAGCGCCTTGCTCCCTACGACATCCGCAATGCGAAGGTTGCGCATCAGACAGACGTGATCGAGGACGGCAACTGGAAGCTGACGATGGAGAACAATCGTGAGTGCTACCACTGTTCGGCAAACCATCCCGAGCTCTGCGTATCCTTCGTCGACCTCGACTTCGGCTTCGACCCGGAAACCTTGAGCCCGGAGGATCGTGCGCAGGCTGAAGAGCATTTCCGGCTGTATGAGGAGCGGACCAGGGCATGGGAGGCGGATGGCTTCCCATCTGCTGCCGTCGAGCAACTCTCCGACTGCGCCACGAATTTCCGCACGCAAAGGCTGATCATCGCCGGCGCAGGCGAGTCCCAGACCCATGACGCCACCGCAGCGTCATCGAAGCTGCTCGGCCAGATAACGCGGAAGGACCTGGGGGACACCCATCTCTGGGGTCACAACTCCTGGAACCACTTCATGGGCGATCATGCTGTGATCGCCATCGTGATCCCGCTGTCCGCGGGCAAGACGCTCGTGCGGACGAAGTGGCTGGTGCACAAGGATGCAGTCGAGGGCGTCGATTACGATCATGACAAGCTCACTGACGTCTGGATTGCAACAACCGACCAGGACGCTGACCTGGTGGCGCGCTCCCATGCCGGCGCGCTCGATCCTGCTTACCTGCCGGGCCCCTACTCGCAATTCTCGGAGACGAACCTCGACAAGTTCGCAAGCTGGTATATCGATCGGATGCGCGCAAATGGATATTGATTTCGCACTGAAACAGGGCGGCTCAGTCTCGCGCGATACATGGGATCCCGAGCACGACGACACATTGGTGTGCCTGGACGTCCATCAGGAAACCCACGACGTCAAGAGCTTCACCTTTGCGTCGCCGCAAGGCAAGCGCTTCAGCTTCGATGGCGGGCAATACTTCCTCTTCGACTTCCCGATTGGCGATGACGCCGAGGCCCGCTGCTACAGCATCTCCTCGTCACCGCACCGCTCCAACGCTTTCACCGTGACGGTGAAGCGCGTCGTGAACGGAAGAATATCGAACTGGCTTCATGACAACATGCAAAGCGGGATGACCGTGAAGGCTCAGGGCCCGCTCGGCTATTTCGTCTGCCCGCGCGTTGCCGCGCCGAAGCTTCTGCTTCTTTCCGGCGGCTCCGGCATTACGCCCGTCATGTCCATTCTGCGCGGTCTGGCGGATCGCTGCGAGCCTGCCGACATCGTCTTTCTTCATGCCGCCCGCTCGCCGGTCGACCTGATCTTTCGCGATGAGTTGAGCTGTCTTGCGGCACGAATGAAGGGTCTTCGCCTGCAGTTTCTGCCCGAAAGCGTCGATGGAGAGCCATCCTGGCCGGGGCTGACGGGGCGCATCTCGCCCGAATTCCTGAAGCTCGCCGTGCCTGATATCGCGGAAAGAACCGTGATGTGCTGCGGTCCAGCACCTTTCATGGCCGCGGCACGCTCGATCACCGCACAACTCGGCGTGCCCCAGGGGAGCTACATCGAAGAGAGCTTCGATGCCGCCATCATCGAGGAACCGGCGGCCATCGGCGAGGCCACGATGCCAAACAAGGTTTTCCAGGTCGAGTTCGCCAAACAATCGAAAAAGATAGAGGTCGCAGACGACCAGACGGTGCTTTCCTGCGCCAAGAAATCGGGCGTGCGGCTGCCGTCATCCTGCTCCAACGGCGTCTGCGGTACCTGCAAGTCGAAGCTGGTTTCCGGTGCGGTGGATATGAACCACAATGGCGGCATAAGGCAAAGAGAGATCGACGCCGGATTATTCCTGCCTTGCTGCTCCAAGCCTCTCAGCGACTTGGTGATTGACCGCTAGGCCCGGCACAGGCCCGGCACACTATCCTTCGACAACAATTAGGGATCGACCATGCTGCTTAGCGACAGCATTTCCGACCAGGGCTCCTCGGTATTCAAGGACGAACGCAAGCAGGCCTATCTCAATCCGGCAGGAGCCGACCGGCCGCTCATCAGTCCGATCCCCCTCCAGACGCTCGATGCCGCGCGGCGATATCGTCTGAACCGCCTTCGATCGAAAATGCGGGAATGGGATTGTTCGGCGCTACTCTTATACGATCCCGTCAACATCCGTTATGCGTTCGATTCATCGAACATGAGCATCTGGACAATGCATAACCCATCCCGATATGCGCTCATTCTGGCTGATGGGCCTGCAATCATGTTCGAATTCGAGGGCGCGGAGCACGTCAATGACGGACTTCCCGGTATCGATGAAATCCGGACGTCGAAATCCTTCCTGTTCTTCACGTCAGGCAATCTGGTCGAGCAAAGGAAGCAGGACTGGGCCGACGAGATTGCAGATGTCCTGACGTCCCATGGTCGCAATAAGAGGCTAGCGGTCGACAGGCTGGAACCAGCGCCAGCATCCGAGCTTCGAAAGCGCGGTTTTCAGTTGCTCGACGGCCAGGAGCTGGCCGAACGAGCGCGCTCGATCAAAAGCCCCGAAGAAATCGAACTGATGCGCTGGACGATCCGGGTGTGTGAAGCCGGCATGGCGCGCATGTACGAGATGTCCGAGCCCGGACGAACCGAGCGGGAAATCTGGGCGGAGCTACACTTTGAAAACGCCCGAAGCGGCGGCGAGTGGCTCGAGACGAAGCTGTTGACCGCCGGCCCACGGACGAATCCCTGGTACCAGGAGTGCTCCGACTACGTGACAAAGCGCGGCGAGATGATCTCTTTCGATACCGACATGATCGGACCATACGGATATTGCGCCGACCTCTCGCGCTCATGGACCTGCGGCCATGTGCCAATGAATGACAGGCAAAGGGAGCTTTATTCCGCAGCACTGGACCAGATCGAGCACAACCTCTCGATCATTCGTCCGGGCATGACATTCGTCGAATTCAACGAAAGAAGCTGGCGCATTCCTGAAAAGTACCAGCCTTATCGCTATACTCTGGCAGTGCATGGGACAGGAATGGCCGACGAATGGCCCGGCATCCTGCTCCACCCCGATTTCGACCCGAACTTCGGCGGTTTCATTGAAGAGAACATGGTTCTCAATGTCGAAAGTCTGATCGCGGAGGCAGGCTCGGAGAGCATAAAGCTGGAAACTCAAGTGCTTGTCACATCCCGTGGGGCGGAGCGGCTGGATTCTTTCCCCTGGGAGGACATCTGAAGCAGTGGCGGCGCCCGGTCTGGCAACGCATCAGGATTGGCAGATGACGGAAAGGCGAATGAGCGACTTCACCATCTCGTCTGCACTGTTTTCAGACTGTGGCTGCTACCGTTACCGGCTGGAGCGGCAGTGGGACCCTCGCAAGGAAGCTGTTGGCTTCCTGATGCTCAATCCGTCCACCGCCGACGCCCACAGCGTTGATCCGACGCTTCGCAGATGTATCGCCTTTGCAAAATCATGGGGGTTCGGTGGTCTTGTTGTCGGAAATCTCTTTGCTCTCCGATCGCCCAAGCCAAAGCTGATCTACGAATGCGCGGACCCCGTTGGGCCGGAAAACGATCGCTACTTGCGTAAAATGCCCGAAAGCTGCGAGCGCATCGTCTGCGGTTGGGGAAGGCATGGCGCCTACCTTGATCGAGCCTCCGGCGTTTGTCGAATGCTTGCAACATCGAAGCTCTACGCGCTTGAGGTCACGGCGGGCGGGTACCCGTCCCACCCGCTCTATATTTCCGCCGCAGCCGAACCAAAGCCATTCCAAATCCTGAACCCATGATTTCCCCAGCCGCACCCGATCGACAAGGCGCATTATCGCTGGGCTAGACGGACTGCCCCAGCTCCGGCAGGACGTCGAAGAGATCGGCGACGAGGCCGTAGTCGGCAACCTGGAAGATCGGAGCTTCCTCGTCCTTGTTGATGGCGACGATGACCTTCGAATCCTTCATGCCGGCGAGGTGCTGGATGGCGCCTGAGATGCCGCAGGCGATGTAGAGATCAGGAGCGACGACCTTGCCGGTCTGGCCGACCTGCCAGTCGTTCGGGGCGTAACCGGCATCGACGGCAGCGCGCGAGGCGCCGACGGCAGCACCGAGCTTGTCGGCGACCGGCAGGATGACTTCCTTGAACTTCTCGGCAGAGCCGAGGGCACGGCCACCGGAGATGATGATCTTCGCAGACGTCAGTTCCGGGCGGTCGGAGGCCGACAGTGCGTCCTTGACGAAGGTCGACAGTGGCGATGAAGAAAGAGCTGCCGTCGAGATTTCCTCGACGGCAGCAGTTAGGCCTTGGGGAACGGCCTGGGAGAACGACGCGGTACGCACGGTGATGACTCGTCTGACGTCGGTCGCCTGCACCGTCTGGATGGCGTTGCCGGCATAGATCGGCCGCTTGAAGGTGTCAGCGGAAACCACCTCGATGATCTCGGAGACCTGCGCGACATCGAGCAGGGCTGCGACGCGCGGCATGACGTTCTTGCCGGTCGAGGTGGCGGCGGCGATGATCGTATCATAGCTTGCGGCCAGCGAAACGATCAGGGCGGCCAGCGGCTCGGCCAGATTGTTGGCAAGGCTTGCGTCCTCGGCAACCAGCACCCTGGACACGCCCGAGAGCTTGGCAGCCTGTTCGGCCGCGGCCTTGGCGCCGGCGCCGGCGACAAGCACGGTCACTTCGCTTCCCTGTTCCTTGGCGATCTGTGTCGCCGCCGTCAGCGTCTTGGCGGTCTGGTCGGAAAGGTGGCTGCCGTCGTGATCAGCCAGAAGAAGAATGGCCATGGATATATCTCCCTTTCTCGAACCTTTAAAGCACGCCGGCTTCGACTTTAAGCTTCTCGACCAGCTCGGCGACCGACTTGACCTTGACGCCTGCCTTGCGGCCGGACGGCTCCTCGGTCTTCAAGACCATCAGACGCGGCGCGGTGGAGACGCCGAAGTCGGCCGGCGTCTTCTTGTCGAGCGGCTTCTTCTTCGCCTTCATGATGTTCGGCAGCGAGGCGTAGCGCGGCTCGTTCAAGCGCAGATCTGATGTGACGACGGCCGGCAGCTTGACCTCGATCGTCTGCAGGCCGCCATCGACCTCGCGGGTCACCTGGGCCTTGCCCCCAGGGCCAGCAGCTTCGATCTCGATCTTCGAGGCGAAGGTCGCTTGCGCCGTGCCGAGCAGGGCCGCCAGCATCTGGCCGGTCTGGTTGCTGTCGTCATCGATCGCCTGCTTGCCTGTGATGATCAGGCCCGGCAGTTCGGCGTCGACGACGCCCTTGAGGATCTTGGCCACAGTGAGCGGTTCGACGGCATCGTCGGTCTCCACCAGGATGGCGCGGTCGGCACCCATGGCAAGTGCTGTGCGCAGCGTCTCTTCGGCCTTGGCCGGGCCGATCGAGACGACGATCACCTCCTCGGCCTTGCCGGCTTCCTTCAGCCGCAGCGCCTCCTCGACCGAGATCTCGTCGAACGGGTTCATCGACATCTTCACATTCGAAAGCTCGACGCCTGTGCCATCCGGCTTCACGCGGATCTTCACGTTGTAATCAACCACCCGCTTGACGGGGACGAGAATTTTCATGGCTGCACCTGTCCGTTAGAGTTCGGGGTCGAACCAGCGCCTCGTTTGGGCAGGAGCACCCAGAACGCAAACAGCGGCTGATCCGTCGATCGCATGGCATGCCTTATCCCTGGCGGGTTGTAGAAGGATCCGCCGATACCAGGTGAGAACCAGCCAGAGTCCCCATGCCGGAACTCTCCCTCGGACATCACCAGATAGATCTCTTCGGGGGCATGGTCGTGATCGGGATATCGCACATTCGGCGCCATCAATGTGGCACCAAACCAGACGTCGTTGCGCTCCTCCAGGCCTCCCGGCCCGACGATCATCGCGTTCGCATGCCCGTCCTGAAAGTTTTCACTTGCGGTGCCGGATATGTCCTGGCGATGCCGCCAGATAAGGAGGGGTTCAACTGCCTGGAAGCAAGCGAGGAGTTCCCCAAGCACCGGTGAACCGACGTCGACCGAAATCTTCGACAAGAACTGGCACACCGGTAGCTGTCGCCCGTTTTCCGACAGCTGTCCGCCTGACGTCTGAAGCACCGAAAATGCCTGACCGAGCGAACGGCGGGCTTCCGGATCCCTGGCATGTTCATCGAACGCCAGATAGGCGGCGTCGATTAGAAGCTGTAGCTGTTCGGCCCGTTGTGCCACTGACAAACCTCCGTCTGCTAGGATGCGTCTTTCGTGGTCTAGAGATCCTTCGCGATGCGCAGGCCATCGTAGATGGCCGCATGGGTATTGCGCGCTGCGACCGCATCGCCGATGCGGAAGAGCTGGAATGTTCCCTCCACATTGCGGACGACGGACTGCCGCTCGCCTGACAGGAGTTGGTCGTACGAGGTCTCGCCGAGATTGCTCGACAGAGGCTTGAGGTCGAAATAGAGGTCGTCGAGCGGGATCGTGCCGTGGTTGACGACAATCTGGTCGACGACGCGCTGTTTTGATACGCCGCCGTAATCACTTCCGACGCTGGCAACGATCTGGTTTCCGTTCCTTTCGGCGGCCTCGAGGCGGAATGTAACTGTGAATGTCACGTCCAGCTTCTGAAGAGACCGCATGTAGGGAACAAGGTTCATGGCCATGACCTCGGGCGCGAAGGAACGATCGGGCGTCATGATCTCGACCTTTGCTCCGGCCTTGGCCAGAAATTCGGCGGCCTGCAGGCCCGCGTGGTCTCCGGCATCGTCGAAGACGAGAACGTTCGAACCCGGCTTCACGTCTCCTGAGATGATATCCCAGGACGACACGACAAGATCGTTGCCCTTGGTCAGAACCTCCGTGTGAGGAAGGCCGCCTGTCGCGATGATGACGACGTCTGGCTTCTCCGCGGTGATCGTGTCCTCCTCGGCCCATGTATTGAAACGGAAGACGACGCCGTGTTTTTCGCACTGGGCCATCCGCCAGTCGATGATGCTGATCATCTCTCGGCGACGTTCGCTCTGGGCGGTCAGCCGGATCTGTCCGCCCGGATTGCTTGCCGCCTCGAAGACGATCACCTCGTGACCGCGCTCGGCGGCGACCCGGGCCGCTTCGAGGCCGGCCGGGCCAGCTCCGACCACGACAACTTTCCTGCGGACTTCGGCCTTTGGGACGATGTGCGGCATCGTCTCCTCTCGCCCGGTGGCAGCGTTGTGGATACAGAACGCCATGCCGCCCTGATAAATGCGGTCAAGACAGTAATTGGCCCCGACGCATGGGCGAATGTCTTCTTCCCGTTTCTCAATGATCTTGCGGACGATATGAGGATCGGTCATGTGCGCACGCGTCATGCCGACCATGTCGACCTTCCCGGCCGCAATTGCGTGACGAGCCGTGGCGACATCGGGGATCTTGGCGGCATGGAAGGTTGGGAAGTTGGTCGCCGCCCTGATTTCCCCGGCAAAGTCGAGGTGCGGCGAGTTGGCCATACCCTGGATCGGAATGACATCCGTCAGCCCCGGATCAGTGTCGATATGACCACGGATGACGTTCAAATAGTCGATGAGGCCGCTGTCGCGTAGCCTGCGGGAGATTTCAATGCCCTCTTCCTTGCCGGTGCCGCCAGGAAGGCGTTCGTCAGCGGTGTAGCGAACACCGAGGATGAAGTCGTTGCCGACCCTCTCGCGCATCGCCTTGAAGACATCGAGACAGAAGCGCATGCGGTTTTCGAGCGATCCGCCGTAAGGGCCCTCGAGTTCGTTGGTCAATGGCGAAGCGAACTGGTCGATCAGATGGCCGTAGGCCTCGAGTTCAACGCCGTCCATCCCGCCGGCTTTCATGCGCTCGGCGGCGTCGGCAAAGTCCTTGATGATGCGCTCGATATCCCAATCTTCCAGCTTCTTCGGAAATGCTCGATGTGCAGCTTCGCGGTGGTGAGACGGAGCAACGACGGGGAGCCAGTCACCCTTGTCCCAGCGCGTTCGCCTGCCGAGGTGCGTGAGCTGAATCATGATCGCAGCGCCCTCTTCATGGACGGCGTCCGTCATCTCCCTGACCCAGGGCACGATCTCGTCCTTGTACGCCAGGAGATTGTTGAAGACCGGTGGACTGTCCTTGGACACGGCTGCCGATCCGGCAGTCATAGTCATGGCAACGCCGCCTTTGGCCCGCTCGACCGTATAGGCCCGGTAGCGCTCCTTGGGCATGCCATCCTCGGGATAGGCTGGCTCATGGGATGTCACGATGATGCGGTTGCGTAGCGTCAGATGCTTGAGTTGATACGGCTGCAGCAGGGGATCGTTCGACATCTGTCATGCTCCGAATTAGGAAGTGGTCGGAACGCTAGGCGGAATGTACACATGTGTCAACGGTGAAAACACGACAGTCAAATTTAATAGACAGTCATGTACATTTTGATTGTGCGGAGCTTAACGATTTGCTAGGAATTGAACATGGACCAGAATTTGAGCGACAGTGGCTGGCGTGGATCGCAGGAGGGATGGCTCGAGGCAGCCTATGACTCCCTGCTGGAGTCCGGGATAGACTCCGTGAAGATCCTGCCCCTGGCAAAGAAGCTCAACCTGTCGCGCACCAGCTTCTATTGGTTCTTCAAGGATCGCGAAGAGCTTCTGGACGGGCTGGTCTCGCGCTGGCGGGAGAAGAATACAGGTTCGATCGTCAAGCAGTCGGAAGCCTATGCGGAGACCCTGGCGGAAGCGATGCTGAACGTCTTCGACTGCTGGCTGGACAGCCGGCTGTTCGACAGCAAGTTCGAGTTTGCCGTGCGAAGCTGGGCGCTACAGTCGGAGGAGATCCTTCAGGAGGTTCAAGAGGCCGATCGAACGCGGATGGACGCGCTTGCCAGCATGTTCAAACGCTTTGGCCATCCAGAAATCGGCGCGGATGTTCGCGCACGGACAACCTACCTCGTTCAGATCGGCTATATTTCGATGCAGTCGAACGAAAGTATCAGCGTCCGCATGAAGCGCATCCCCGAGTATATCGCAATCTACACGGGTGAAACTCCGCAGCAGCGAGAGCTTGACCGGTTCTTTGCGAGACATAGCTACAAGCCAGGCTAGGGATGAGATGAGCGGAAAAGCAAGGATCGGGATCATTGGTGGCGCAGGTTGGCTTGGCGGTTCCATCGCAGAGGCGATCCTTCGCACAGGCCTCGCCGATCCTGACGATCTGACGCTCTCCTATCGCCGCTCTCGGCCAGACCGCCTCGCCGCCTCACACTGGACAACGGACAATCAACTCCTTGCGGACCGTTCGGATGTGGTGATCTTGTCTGTGCGCCCGGAAGACTGGGGTTCGGTGCCTGTAAAGCTGGAGGGGAAGCTCCTGATCTCGGTCATGGCCGGTATCCGCGTCTCGGCGCTGATCGAAAGGCATGCGACCGAAAGAGTTGTCAGAGCCCTCCCCAACGCTGCCGCCGAAGTCTCCTGTTCCTACACGCCCTGGATGGCATCGGCCGGTGTCTATACCGATGATCGCAGTCTGGTGCGAAAGATCTTTGGCGCCTGTGGTGTCGAAGACGAAGTGGGCAGCGAAACGCACATCGATTACCTGACGGGCATGTCTGGCACCGGCCCCGCCTTTCCCGCGCTCCTTGCCGCGGCAATGATGAAGCACGCGATCAGTCAAGGTTTGCCTGCGGAGATTGCCCGGCGAGCTGTCCTGACGATGCTGACGGGAACCGGACGCCTGCTGGAACGACAACAGGACGACCCGGCCGAGATCGTCAATCGCTTTCTCGGATATCGCGGCGTGACCGCGGCGGGCATTGAAGAGATGCGCGCTTCGGGCTTCGACCAGGCTGTTTCCAATGGCTTGTCCGCAGCTTTCAAGAAATCGGTGAGTATGGGAGACGCTTCCTAACGACCGTTGCAGCGGGTTTTCGCGGCGTCCCGCTCAGGAAGACATGCCGCTAAAAAAAGGGAACGATAATGACCAAGTTATTGGCTTCTACGTGCATGGTATTTGGGCTGCTGGGAGTGGCCTCTTACGCAAATGCAGCAGAGTGTGGCAGCGTCACAATCGCGAGCATGAACTGGCAGAGTGCCGAAGTCCTGTCGAACCTGGATAAGATCATCCTGAACGAGGGATATGGCTGCCAGGCGGAAATCACTGTGGGTGATACCGTTCCAACGATCACGTCGATGGCGGAGAAGGGCGAACCCGACATCGCTCCCGAAGCCTGGATAGACCTTCTTCCTGAGGTCGTGAAGAAGGGCACAGATGAGGGACGTATCATCAAGGTCGGTTCGCCACTTCCCGATGGAGGCATCCAGGGTTGGTGGATCCCCAAATATCTGGCGGACGCCCATCCTGACGTAAAAACGATTCCTGACATGCTCAAGCACCCGGAATTGTTCCCGGACGCGGAAGACGCCTCGAAGGGAGCAATTTACAACGGACCGCAGGGCTGGGGCGGCACGGTGGTCACGTCGCAGCTCTTCAAGGCGTTCGATGCTGAAAAGGCGGGCTTCAAGCTCGTGGACACTGGTTCCGGCGCGGGCCTTGATGGCTCGATCGCAAAGGCATACGAGCGCAAGCAGGGCTGGGTCGGCTACTACTGGGCCCCGACGGCTTTGCTTGGCAAGTATGAAATGGTGAAACTCGAAGCCGGCGTCCCAGCCGACGCTGCCGAGTGGAAACGCTGCAATACCGTTGCTGACTGTGCCGATCCGAAGCCGAACGCATGGCCGGTCGATACAATCGTCACGCTCGTTGCAAAGCCATTCTCCGAAAAGGCCGGGCCCGATGTGATGGCCTACCTGGAGAAACGCTCGTGGAGCAATGACACCGTCAACAAGCTGATGGCATGGATGACTGACAATCAGGCGAGCGGCGAGGACGGCGCCAAGCACTTCCTGAAGGAAAACAAAGACATCTGGGCAAAGTGGGTGTCGGCAGACGCAGCAAAGAAAATCGAAGCCTCGCTTTGATTGTTGAATGGGCGGCGCGTTTTGACACGCGCCGCCACTTCAGAAGCCGGAAAACAACCAGAAGACTTGTCACGGCTCTTTCAGAGAAAGGGGAACCGAATGGAATGGTTTTACAAATTTCCGCACATGAATGACGACAGTCTTCGCGACCTCAAGAAGATGATCGACGACGGATTTCGCGCCTTCACGAGGGCATACGGCGATTCAATCGAGAGCTTCTTTTCTCCGTTGCAACACTTCCTGATCGCCGTCGACCGCTTCATGACCCAAACGCCGTGGCCGATCATAACGCTGATGGTCCTCGTTGTTGCGTGGCTCGGAAGCCGCAGCTTGAAGATCGTGCTGGGCTGTCTCGTGACGTTGCTGCTCATCGGCTACTTCGACATGTGGGAAGACACGATGCGGACCGTGTCGATGATCTTCGTCTGCACGGTCTTGTCCATCGCGCTCGGCTTGCCCATCGGGATCGTGATGGCGCGATCCGACCGGTTCCAGCGCGTCGTCCATCCGATCCTCGACGTGATGCAGACCATGCCGAGTTTCGTCTATCTCATCCCCGTCGTCATGCTGCTCGGGATTGGCCGTGTTCCCGGTCTCATCGCCGTCGTGATTTATGCAATTCCGCCGATGATCCGATTGACCGACCTCGGCATTCGACTGGTCGACAAGGACGTGCTTGAGGCAGCTGACGCCTTCGGGGTTTCAAATTCCCAGAAGCTTTTCAAGGTGCAGATGCCGCTTGCCCTGCCAACCATCATGGCCGGGATCAACCAGACCATCATGATGGCGCTGGCAATGGTCGTGATAGCCTCGATGATCGGCGTCCAGGGGCTTGGACAACCGGTCCTGAAGGCGATCGCCAATCAATACTTCACGCTGGGCATTTTCAACGGCCTTGCCATTGTCGGCATTGCTATCATCTTCGATCGGGTCAGCCAGGCATATGGCAAGCGGCTCCAGAAGCATCGGGAGATCGTTCATGGCTGATCACGATTTCGGCGGCATCAAGATCCGCCATCTCTTCAAGATCTTCGGTCCGAACGCGAGATCGCACATCGAGGCGGTCCAGAACGGACTGACAAAGGCCGAGTTGAACCGGAAGCACGGTCACGTACTTGGGCTTCGCGATATCAATATCGAAATGCCGTCGGGCTCCATCCAGGTCATCATGGGCCTGTCCGGCTCGGGGAAGTCGACGCTCATTCGCCACATCAACCGACTGATCGACCCGACCGCTGGCGAGGTGCTTGTCGACGGCGTGGACGTGGTCAAGATGGATGAGACCGAGCTTCGCACATTCCGCCGGCATCAGACGGCGATGGTGTTTCAAAAGTTCGCCCTCCTGCCGCATCGCAACGTTCTCGACAACACGCTATTTGGCTTAGAAGTCCAGGGTATGGAGCGTTCGAAGGCGGTCGACGTGGCGATGCGATGGCTGGAGCGCGTCGGATTGAAGGGCTTCGAGGAGAAATACCCGAACCAGCTTTCGGGCGGCATGCAGCAGCGCGTCGGCCTGGCGCGCGCCCTTTCGAATGACGCACCCGTTCTCTTGATGGACGAGGCCTATTCCGCGCTCGATCCGCTGATCCGCACGGATATGCAGTCGGTGCTGCTCGACATTCAGCGGGAGATCAAGAAGACCATCGTCTTCATCACGCATGATCTCGACGAGGCGCTGCGACTGGGAGACCAGATCGCCATCCTGCGCGATGGCGAAATCATCCAGCAAGGCAGCAGTCAGGACATCGTGTTGCGACCGGCAGACGAATACGTCGCCAACTTCGTCAAGGAGGTCAACCGCGGCCGCGTGGTTCAGGTCAGCGCCATCATGAGTCCGATGCGACCCGGAGCTGCCGTCAGCGGTGTCACCGTCGATGCTACGACGACGGTCGAGGAGGCCGTTCGCCTGCTTGCGTCGGTTCCGGATGGCGATGTGACTGTCATCGGGCAAGGATCTCGTCCCGTCGGGATGGTCACCTTCCGTCAGCTTGCGACCGCGATGGTCAACTCGGATACGGTCCAAACGCGCGAGGATGCCATTGCGCTCGCGCAGTAAGGCTCCCGCGAAGAGGTCCGGCCCTGATGTCCGCTGAACGCGTGTGCGGAATTCATCGCGAGTTCCGTGCCCACACGTCCCCAAGGGACAGTCGTTCGGCCCGGCAGGTCCCCTCACAGCAAGTTCAGTCCAGACAAAGACACGTGGCGCCTCCCTCCGCCAGGTGTCAATGGATCCTGCCCAAGGCCACGGCGTCGATAAGACCGTCATAGCCAGAAACCTAGCAACGACCCACATCCGGGAGCGACCATGCCCGAAAAGTTCCCCCGCCTCTTCAGTCCGCTTCAGATTCGCGGGCACACGCTCCGCAATCGCATCGTGTTTGGCGCTCACACTGCGAACATGGCTGTCGACGGGTTGCCGACCGAGCGCCATGTCGCCTACTACGCCGAGCGTGCTATCGGCGGCGCCGGGATGATTGTCGTCGAACCGATGCCGGTCCATGCTGCCGCGGTTCTGACGCAGAGAAACTTCCGTCATTGCGACGATACCGTGATTCCGCACTTTGCCAGGCTTGTTCGCGCCATCAAGGAGAATGGAGCCGTCGCAATCCAGCAGCTCTACCACGTCGGGGCGCATGGAGACTCCGACAACTCCTTCCATCCCCATTGGTCGCCGTCCGGTCTGCCGAGCTACCACGATAGTGACGGCTCGCATCCAATGACGGAAGCCGAGATTTGGGAGACCATCGACGGGTTTGTTCAGGCGGCGCGCCGATGTCGCGAGGCCGGCTTCGACGGTGTCGAAGTATGGGCAGCCTATCTGGGGATGGTCGACCAATTCTGGACGCCTTGGAGCAATCGACGCGAAGACCAGTGGGGAGGCTCGCTCGAAAACCGCACGCGCATGTCTCGCGAGATTCTCTTTCGGATCAGAGAAACATGCGGACCCGATTTCATCATAGGCCTCGCAGTGAGCGACGAGCCGGATGTGAAGGCCGCGCTGCAGCGAGACGAGCTCGCGGAGATCGTGAAGCTGCACGACGAGCTCGGCCTGATGGACTATGTCACATGCGGGTCTGGCGGATACCTCGACTTCTACAAGCTCATGCCGACATTCATTTATCCCGAAAAGCTCGGCGCCGATCTTGCCTCCTGCCTCAAGAAGGTCGTGAGAAATTCCGCCGTCATTGCCGAAAGCCATATCCGAACACCTGAAAACGCGGAGACGGTTCTTGGCGAAGGCGCATGCGACCTTGTGTCGATCGTTCGTGGACAGATCGCCGACCCTCAGCTGGCGCGCAAGGCAGGTGAAGGCCGCCCCGAAGACATCCGCGGCTGCATATCCTGCAACCAGATGTGCTGGGGGCGCCGTTCCCGGGACTACTGGATAAGCTGTCTGATCAATCCTTCGGCGGGACGAGAATTCGAATGGAACGGCGATCGTTTCACCAAAGCATCCAATCCAAAACGCGTATTTGTCGTCGGTGGCGGCCCGGCGGGGCTGGAAGCGGCAAGGGTAGCGGCTGAACGCGGCCACAGGGTCGTCCTCTCGGAAGCCGGAACGCGTCTCGGTGGCAATTTTCTCCTCGCCGGCCTGCAGCCGAGGCGTGGCCAGATCCTTGATCTGCTTGCCTGGTATGAACGCCAACTGGAAAAGCTCGCCGTTGACGTCAGATTGAATAGCTATGTGGAAGCAGATGACATCGACCCGTCGAAGGTGGACGTCGTGATCGTCGCGACCGGCTCCTATTCTCCGGAGACCGGGTTCCAGAAGGCCTTACCGACGATTGCAGCGATGCCCGGGCTAGACAAGGGCGGCGTGTTCACCGTCGAGGCAGTCATGGCAAGGCAGGCAAGGCCAGGCAAGCAAGTCCTTCTCTTGGACGAGGGCGGCGGCTGGCGCGGTTGCGGGACGGCTTGGAAGCTGGCGGAGGACGGCCATCAGGTCACGATCGTCACACCCGACCCGTTCGTCGGAAAGGAGCTTCAAAGAACGGCTGCCGATCTTCCGATGCGGCAGGCTTTGAAAAAGCTTGGCGTGCAGTGGATCACGGAGGTCAGCATCGCTGAATGGCACGGAAACGGTGCAACGGTTCTGGATCACAACACTGGTGAGCGCAACTTTGTAGAGGCGGACAGCCTGGTCACAGCAACGACAAATCATCCGATGGACTGGCTGATGCCAGGCCTGCTCGAACTGGGTGTTCCCGCGCGACAGATCGGCGATTGCGCGGCACCGCGGCAAGCTCCTTACGCCTTCTACGAAGGCAGAAAAGCGGGATTGGAGATCTGACATGTCCGAGGAGATCTTGCTCAAAAGGAAGGACGCCGAGGAACTTGCAATGAAGGCGTGCCTGGCCTCGGGCGCGGCTCGCGCGAGCGCACGCTCCCTCGTGGACGCCACGCTTTCGGCGGCAAGCTTCGGTCCCCCTACCCTCGGGTTTCCGCACTTCGTGGATTATCTCGATGGATTTCGCGAGGGACGAATAAATCGCGAGCCCAAGCCGCGATTGGACCGCGCCTTCCCCGCATTTCTCGTTTCCGATGCAGATCGCGGCATCGCTCAGCTCGGCTTCGATCTCGCTTTTAAAGATCTGCTCGACGCGGTTCGCAGCTTTGGAGTTGCTGTCTTCACGCAAACCAACAGCTACACCACCGGCGAACTCGGATACTACGTCCGCAGACTTTGCAATGAGGGTGTGATTGGACTGGCGGCAACCAACGCAAATGCCATGATGGTCGCGCAAGCCGGCGGACCTGTCGTCTACAGTACAAATCCGATGGCGTTCGGATTTCCGCTCGGCGAGCACACGCCCATGATCATTGATCAGGCGTCGAGCGCCACCGCCTTCGTCAACATCGTCAGAGCGGCCGAAGAGAAAGAGCCAATCCCGAAGGGTTGGGCAGTCGACGCAGGAGGCAACGCGACTGAGGATGCGGAAGAGGCGTTGACGGGAGCTCTGTTGCCCTTCGGCGGCCGCAAAGGAGCCAATGTAGCACTGCTGGTGGAGATGCTGTCTGCTGGCCTTTCCGGTGGCCCCTGGTCTCTGGACACGCCGGATTTCAGGTCGGGGACCACGTCGCCCGCGGTGGGGCTCAGCGTGATTGCAATCATGCCCGGTCCGGGAGCTGACGGACGGATCGAGCGGGCACTTCGCCAAGTAGAACGCCTGCAAGAAAAAAGCGTGTTCGTGCCGGGCGTTACGGGAGTTAATTCTACTCACGCATCAGGAGAATTCTCCATCCCCCGAAGCGTATATGAAAAGATCGCCACCATCGCAAAGCCAGCTTTAGACGGGGAGCCCTCCAACCGCAAACATTGCGACGGCTATCCAAAATAGCAGGCACACTTCTGTCGCAACCAAGAAGCCCATTGCACGATCGCTCATCATCCCCTCCTCGACCGCGCTGCGTTGAAGCGCTCACTCGGCTAAGATATGCCTTTGTCGCCAGGCGATATCGCGCTTACGCAGCAACTCGATAGACCGCTTTCGAAGAGTGGAAATGTTGATGTCTACGCACTCACTCCCAACCACCCTTCGAACTCCTCACACAATTCAAGAGGCCCGACCTTTTTGGCACGGTTGAATGCCCCTGCTGTATGCCGAGCTTCGATCGATCTCACTCCCTCAACCGAAGCCTGTTAGAAAGCTAGAATCGAGCATGGCGGCGCACCACCAACCAGCGCGCGAATTTCGACATTGCCACACCGTTTTCGTTAAGGCGTTGCTAAATTACAGCAAGATGCCATTGCCGTTCCGGCAATGTAAAATGTTTCTTCCTTCGAGCCATGTCTTGACCGGCTGCGTGCTGGCCAACTGATTGCGCATTCTAGGCGGATCCGACGCCAGACGATCGGCATTGTCTTCGACCTAGTCATGCGGATATATATGACGAAAGGAAAAATATCGGAGATAGGCGTGCAGAGAGAGACTGCGGACGAAACTGTCGCTGAAAGCAGCTACAGGCAGATACGGGCGGACATAATCTTCGGTCGCCTTGCGCCGGGCCTGAAGCTCAAGCTTGATAATTTGAAGAGTGCCTACGAGACGAGCGTCAGCACTCTGCGGGAGATTCTCAACCGCCTGACGTCCGAAGGGCTCGTCGTGGCTGAAGGACAGCGGGGTTTTGAGGTTGCCCGCGTGTCGGTTGCTGACCTGAAAGAGGTCGCGGCTCTCCGTTTGCTTCTCGAAGAGCATGCGCTTGAGCAGTCGTTCGAACAGGGCGATGTAGAGTGGGAAGCGAGGCTGGTGTCTGCCCACTACAAGCTGGCACGCATGGAAGAGGTCATGGCTTCGGGCGATTCCAGCAGGGCGGAAGACTGGAAGCGCTATGACTGGGAGTTTCACCAAGCGCTCATTTCCGCCTGTGGATCACGTCTGCTCATGGAGACCCATTCGGCCGTCTTCGACAAGTACCTGCGTTATCAGATGGTTGCGCTGTCTTACCGTGGACGTGTTGCCGAGCAGGAACATAGGCAGCTCCTGGAAGCCGCCCTGCAACGCGACAGCAAGACGGCAAAGAAAATCCTGCAGCGTCACATACAAGGCGGCGTCGAGCATGCGCTCGAAAAGGGATCGCTATCGGCCCTTTCGTCACAAACGTGATAGATGCCGACCTGGCGCTTGATCAAAGCAGAGGATCTCATGCTCAAAATTGCTGCTGAAACAGCCGAGACTGTCAGCGACATCGTCTTTCGACAGATCCGTCAGGATATCATTTCGGGGACCTTGGCGCCTGGTGCAAAGATCAAGCTTGAGCAGGCCAAGGAGCGGTATTCCATCAGTGTCTCGTCACTGCGCGAGATATTGAGCCGCCTGACCACGGAGAACCTGGTGTTGGCCGAGGGCCAGCGCGGTTTCGAAGTCAGTCCCGCAACCCGCAAGGAACTCGAGGAGCTTGCCGATCTTCGCACCGTGCTGGAAACGCATGCGATCGGATTGTCATTTTCGACTGGAAATCTCGAGTGGGAGGGACGCATCGTTGCCGCCCACCATAAGCTGGCGGCTGCGGAAAAGAAGCTGCTTGCAGGCGATGCCTCGCGTACCATCGACTGGGTTCGCTATGACTGGGAGTTTCACCAGGCGATCGTATCGGCCTGCAATTCGGCCACGCTGATGGCGGCACTATCTTCGGTGTTCGACAGGTTTCTGCGCTATCATATGCTTGCCCAGAGCTTTCGCGGTCGGGCGGTTGTCGAAGACCACAAGCTCCTCTTCGAACTCGCCTTGAAGCGTGACGTCGAAGGCGCCCGTTCTGTCATCCGCCGACATATAGAGAGCGGCGTGGCACACGTTCTGAGGAGCGGGCGCATTACCTGACGAGGAGCCGCTCAGACGGCGTCCTTCGGAATGCCCTCCGGCCGCATCTGCTTCTTGAGAGCTGCGATACGGAAAATGGCATTTGGCGCCCCATAGCCCCGATAGCCGCGTCGTTCGACGATTTCGAAGAAGAAGCCCTCGCCATAGGTGCCGCTGTAGAGCTGAAAATAGTCTCCGTGCTCGTCACGGTCATAGAGGATGTTTTCTGCTTTCAGGCGCTCGGTCAGATCGGGGTCAAGTCCGAAGCGGGCTTCAATATCATCATAATAGTTGGGCGAGATATGGAGTGGCTTGAAGCCCTGGCTACGGAGTGATCTGGCGGTGACGAAAATGTCGTCGGTGGAAAACGCCAGATGCTGAATGCCCGAACCGAATTTCTCGGCGATGAAGTGCCCCGCCAGCGTACGGCGGTTTTCGGCACCGTTCATGGTAATCCGCAGCGTCCCGGGCTCATTCTCGACGACCTGGCTGCGCACGATGCCGCTCGGGTCGATGATATCGACCATCGGCGTTTTTCTGGTTTCGAAGATCGATGTGTAGAAGAGCAGCCAGGTCAGCATTTCGTCATAGGCAACCGTCTGGGCGACATGGTCGAACTGCAGCAGTCCGGAACCAACGGTGCCGCTTTCATCCGAAACCGCCTCGAAGTCGATCTCCGGGAACCGGCCGAGCGGGCTCGTGTCGTCGATCAGGTAGATCAGGCCGCCGCCGACACCCCGGACAGTGGGAAATTCGAGCTCCCCATCGACAACAGGCTGTCGGAATGGTTCTGCGTCCAGGGCAAGGGCACGCTGGTAGGCCTTTGCGGCATCCTCGACATTGAGTGCGATCGCATAAGCAAATGTGCCGTGGACTGCATAGGCTGCGCTGGCAAAGCCAAGCGGATCTGTGTTGACCAGAATGCGAATGCTGCCCTGTTCGAACAGCGTGACCTTCTTGGACCGATGAATTGCCGTCTTGCGGAAACCAAGGGTCCGCAAGAGGGAGACCAGTTCGACGGACTCGTCTGCGTCTGTGGCGAATTCGACGAAGCCGACGCCCTTGACCAATGCCCGCTCCGGCATGGCGGCGCCGATCGGCGTATGGACATTGCGACGAACCTGATCTGCCAGATAGATCAGGGAGCGATGGCCATCGGCAGCGATGGCCCGCGTCGAGCCGCCGCGGAATTGATCGTTGAAGATCTCGAGCGAGAAATAGCCGTCATACCCGGTCGAGGCGACCGCCTCGGTGAACGCTGTCACCGGCAGATCGCCCTCGCCTGGCATGTTGCGAAAATGGCGGCTCCAATAGAGCAGATCCATGTCGATCAGCGGCGCATCGGCCAGCTGGACGATGAAGATCTTCTCCTTTGGAATGGAACGGATCGAGTTGATGTCGATCTTGCGCGAGAGCGAATGGAAGCTGTCGAGGATGAGCCCGACATTCGGATGATCGGCACGCCGCACGATTTCCCAGGCATCACGGTGGTCATTGACATAGCGCCCCCAGGCAAGCGCTTCATAGCCCACCTTGAGGCCGCGCCTGGCCGCTCGTTCACCCAGTTCCTGAAAGTCGGCGGCCGCGCGATCAATGCCGCCAAGGGCCGCCTGCGAGACATTCGAGCAGACAAGAACCATGTCGGTTCCGAGCTCCTGCATGACGTCGAACTTACGCTCCGCCCGATCGAAGGTGCGGCTTCGAAGTGCATCGGGCATGCCTTCGAAATCGCGAAAGGGCTGGAAGAGCGTGATCTTGAGCCCCAGATCCCTCGCCATCTTGCCAACATCGGCTGGGCTTCCATCAAAGGCAAGGAAGTCGTTCTCGAAAATCTCGACGCCATCGAATCCTGCTCGTGCAATGGCCTCAAGCTTGTCGGGCAGTTCACCGCTGAGCGTCACCGTCGCAATCGAGGTCTTCATAACCCAATACCTTTCTGTTGGCGCCACGAGAGCGCTGCGAACGGCCGATTTCGCCTCACGCGCCGCCCTCGATCATGGCATTATGTCAAATGTCGTGAGCATTTCAAATCAATTGGTCAAATCAAAAGTCTCATACGATTTTCAAAAACTCGGTTGATTTGCGCACGATCCTCTGGCAAAAAGCTGAACATGCAGTCGGGAGAGGAAGACTGTTGGGTCCAAGCGACCGTTCAAAGGAGGAGGAATCAATGTTCAAGTCGATGCTGACGCGCCGAAACGCGATGCTGGGTGTCGCTGCTGCCGTGGCTGCGATCGGGCTCGCCAACCCCGCTGCCGCAGTCACCCCCGAAGAAATCAAGGCCAAAGGAAAGCTCGTCGTTGGCATCCAGGGCGACAACCCGCCATGGGGCTTCGTGACATCAGGTGGCAAGCAGGACGGCCTCGATGCTGATATTGCAACGCTCTACGCAAAGGAACTCGGCGTCTCTGTCGAGTTCGTGCCTTTGGAAGTCAACAACCGCATTCCCGCCCTGACAACTGGTCGTGTCGATGTTCTCTTCGCGACGATGGCCATGCTGCCGGAGCGTGCCAAAGCCGTTCAGTTCAGCAAGCCCTACGTTGCAAACGCCATTGTGCTGATTGCGCCGAAGTCCATGTCGGTCAAGACGAATGATGACATGGCCAATCTTTCGATTGGCGTTGCCAAGGGTGCGGCTCAAGATACCCAGGTCACCAAGAATGCACCCCAGAGCGCCACGATCCGCCGCTTCGATGGTGATGCGCCAAGCGTCCAGGCGCTCGTGTCGGGCCAGGTTCAGGCGCTTGGCGGCAACATCTTCTACATGGACCGTGTCGAAAAGGCTCGTCCAGGCGAGTTCGAAAACAAGCTTGAGTTCCAGAAGCTCTACAATGGCGCTTGCACGCGGCTTGGCGAGAAGGAAATCAACGCTTCGATCAATGCCTTCATCGACAAGATCAAGGCCAATGGCGAGCTCAAGAAGATCTACGACAAGTGGATGAAGGTGCCGGTTCCGGAATTCCCCGCGAGCCTCGAAGGCATTCCGTTCACCGCAAACTGAGCCACAAGCGCTCAAGCAAAAGCAAACTGGCGGGCGTTTCGATGCCCGCCGACGGTGTCGCGACGCCACGGCTTTGCGCATTTCGAGGAGCGCAATCATGAACAAGACGATTTTTGTGCTCAACGGGCCAAACCTGAACCTGCTCGGACAGCGGGAGCCCGCCATCTACGGCACGACAACGCTTGGGGACATCAAGGAAAAATGCCTCGCCAAGGCGAATGACCTCGGATTCGACGCCGACTTTCGCCAGACAAATTTCGAGGGCGAACTGGTGGAGAGCGTGCATCAGGCCCGCAACGAGGCCTGCGGCATCATCATCAACCCGGCAGGCTACACGTTCACGTCGATCGCGCTACTCGACGCGCTGAAGACGTTCGATCACCCGAAGATCGAGCTCCACATTTCGAACGTGCATGCGCGCGAGAGCATCTACCATAATTCCCTTATCTCTCGCGTCGCGACGGCAATCATGATCGGCTTTGGAGCAGCTGGTTATGAACTGGCGATCCAGGCCATGGCCGGCATGGTCGGACGCGATTGAGGAGACGCGATGAACTACACGCTGGATTTCACGCCTGTCATTGACGGCCTGCCAAGCCTGCTGCTTGGCTGTCTCGGCACGTTGCTGCTTGCCATCTGTGGCATGCTGCTGGCAATCGTGATCGGCATAGGCGGTGTGGCCTTGCGGGATTCTCGCTACAAACCGCTGCGCTGGCTGGTGATCAGCTTTGTCGAGCTCATCCGCAACACGCCGTTCCTGGTTCAGATCTTCTTCCTGTACTTCGCCCTTCCCCTTGCAGGCATCAGGCTCGATCCGACGCCAACAGCGATCATTGCTCTTGGGATCAACGGCGGCGCCTACGCCATCGAGATTATCCGCGGTGGCGTCCAGTCGATTTCCAAGGGCCAGATGGAGGCCGGCCTCGCTCTTGGCCTGCACAAGGCGCAGGTCTTCCGGCTGATCATCCTCAAGCCGGCGCTCAGGGCGATCTATCCATCGCTGACCAGCCAGTTCGTGTTGCTGACGCTGTCGACCAGCATTGCCTCGGCGATCTCGGCCTATGAGCTCACCTCGGTTTCGCAGCGCATCGAGTCCGAAAGCTTCCGCAGCTTCGAGGTCTATTTCACGGTGACGGTTTTCTACCTCGTCATTTCCTGGCTGATGATGCGCCTCTTTGCGTTCTTTTCGGCACGTTACTTCACCTATCCGGTCAAGTAGGAGCATTCGATGGGCAGCGAAGAATTCGTCTTCCTTCTGATCGGTCTGAAATGGACCGTCGTCTTGTCCGCGGTTGGCTTTGTCTGCGGATGCGTTGCCGGGCTTGGTGTGGCGCTCGCTCGGACATCGGAAATTCCTCTGCTGGAGCGAGTGACGGCCGGCTATATCGCGGTCTTCCAAGGCACTCCTCTCCTGATGCAGCTGTTCGTGGTTTATTACGGTCTAGCCCTCATCGGCTTCAAGCTCGATGCCTGGGTGGCAGTTGCCATCGGTCTGACCCTGCATGCCAGCGCCTATCTGGGCGAAATCTGGCGCGGCTCGATCGAAGCGGTTCCGCGCGGCCAGAGCGAGGCCGCAAGAGCGCTCAGCCTCAAATATGTCTCGCGCATGAGGGACGTGATCCTGCCACAGGCACTGCGCATCTCGCTGCCGGCAACGATCGGTTTCCTGGTGCAGTTGATCAAGGGAACCTCGCTCGCCTCCATCGTCGGCTTCACGGAACTTACCCGCGCCGGCAACATCATTTCCAACCAGATCTTCGAGCCGCTGACGGTCTTCGGGATCGTGGGCGCACTGTATTTCCTGATGTGCTGCCCGTTGACGATCTTCGGTGCCCGTCTTGAACGGAAGTTCGCCGCGGCATCGCGGTGATCTCCGGCGACGACCACGAAAGAGACGGAACCATGAACAGTCCTTCGCCCGCATCGACCGCCGAGACCATGATCACCATGAGCCACGTGGAGAAGTGGTATGGCGCCTTTCAGGCCCTGCACGACATCAACCTGTCGGTTCGCAAGGGCGAGAGAATCGTGCTCTGCGGCCCCTCCGGCAGTGGAAAATCGACGCTGATCCGCTGCATCAACCATCTGGAGACCTATCAGAAGGGCGAAATCCGCGTCGGCGGCATCCTGCTCGGAAACCAGGCAAAGGCGATCGACGCGATCCGCCGTGAAGTCGGCATGGTTTTCCAGCAGTTCAATCTCTTTCCGCATCTGACCGTGCTGCAAAACTGCATGCTGGCACCGATACGTGCGCTTGGCATCGGAAAGGCGGAGGCAGAGGACCGCGCACGCTCTCTGCTTGCCCGCGTCAAGATCCTCGAACAGGCCAGCAAATATCCTGTGCAGCTTTCCGGTGGCCAACAGCAGCGTGTCGCAATTGCGCGGGCGCTCTGCATGCGGCCGAAGATCATGCTCTTCGATGAGCCAACCTCGGCACTCGATCCGGAGATGGTCAAGGAAGTCCTCGACACCATGATCAGCCTTGCTGACGAAGGCATGACGATGGTCTGCGTGACGCATGAAATGGGCTTCGCCCGGCAAGTTGCGAACCGCGTCATCTTCATGGCGAGCGGCGCGATCGTCGAGGAAGCGCCACCCGGGGAATTCTTCACCAACCCCCGCCATGAGCGCACACGCAAATTCCTCGGTGAAATCCTGCGCAACTAGGATCTGTGAGGGAATTTTCATGTCAGCACAATCGCAGACGCCTCCCCTGAAGATCGCGGTGATGGGTGCCGGTCTTATCGGAAGGCGCCATATCGAAGGCATTCTGGGCGAGCCGCGCACGACACTATCGGCCGTGATCGATCCCTCCGATGCCGGGCGCGACTTTGTGACAAGCAAGGGTGCTGCATGGTTTTCAACGTTTGGCGAAGCCATAGCACGCGACCGACCGGACGGCGTCATCGTTGCCACCCCGAACCAGCTTCATGTCACCAACGCCCTTAATGTCATCGCCGCAGGAATTCCGGTCCTTGTCGAAAAGCCGATTGCTGACAAGGCGCAAGCAGCGGTGGCTCTTGTCGATGCTGGTTCAAAGGCAGGTGTCCCTATCCTCGTTGGTCACCATCGCCGCCACAACCCGATGATACGACAAGCAAAGCAAATCCTGGACAGCGGTCGGCTCGGCAAGATCCTGACCGTTCAGGGAACATTCTGGGTTGCCAAGCCGGACGGTTACTTCGATGTCTCCTGGCGCCGGGAGGAAGGTGCAGGGCCGGCCTTCATCAACCTGATCCATGACGTTGATCTCTTCCGTTATTTCTTCGGAGAGGTGGAAGCTGTCCATGCGATGGAGTCGAATTCGGTGCGTGTGCACTCCGTCGAGGATAGCATTGCTATCCTGCTTCGTTTCGCGAGCGGTGTCCTTGGAACGTTAAATGCATCCGACGCCGTCCCGTCTCCCTGGAGCTGGGAGATGACGACGGCAGAGAACCCCGCCTTTCCGCAGCAGGATCAATCTTGCTACCAGATCGGTGGGACAGGGGGATCGCTCGCCATTCCCCAGCTTGCACTTTGGACCAATGCGTCGAAACCGGATTGGCTGGAGCCGCTTGACAAAGAGCGCGTGCCATTTGAACCAGCCGACCCGCTGGCGATACAGCTTCGTCACTTCTGCGACGTCATTCGCCGCGAGGCCGAACCGCTTGTTAGCGGAGCGGAAGGTCTCGCCACCTTGCGCGTCATCGAGGCGATCAAGGCATCCGCGCGCTCGGGCGAAACGATCCAGCTGGATGAACGCAGCGTGAGGCCCCTGATATGATCACCGGAACCACAAAGCTTATCGCGCACCTCGGCTATCCAACAGAATCCTTCAAGGCGCCTCTCATCTACAATCCCTATTTCGAAAACAGCGGCATCGACGCTGTCGTCGTACCGATGGGCTGCAAGCCGGAAGACTATCCTTCGTTTCTCAAGCTTATCTTCAGGCTCTCGAACATCCATGGTGCCCTCATCACCATGCCGCACAAGATTACGACGATCGGATTGCTCGATGGGGTCTCGACCAACGCCAAGGTTGCCGGCTCCTGCAACGCCGTCCGACTCCAGCCGGATGGCAAGCTAATCGGCGATATGTTCGATGGTGAAGGCTTTGTCCGCGGCTTGTTGCGCAAAGGACAATGGGTGGCGGGAGCCCAGGTGCTGATCGTGGGTGCTGGCGGCGTCGGCTCCGCGATCGCTGCCTCGTTGGCAGGAGCCGGCGCAAGACGGATTGCGCTTTACGATGACAACCCGGCTACGTCGGCGGGACTCGGCAACCGGCTGAAGACACACTACCCAATGACTGAGGTGAGCATGGGTTCGACCGATCCAGCCGGTTTCGACATCGTCGTCAACGCAACCCCCCTCGGGATGCGCAAGGACGATCCCCTGCCGCTTGACGTATCGCGCCTTTCACCCACCACTTTCGTCGGCGAAGTCGTCATGAAAGAGGAAATCACGCCGTTTCTCGCGGCAGCCCGCGAACGGGGGTGCGCCTTTCAGGTCGGGACGGACATGCTGTTCGAGCAAATACCGGCCTATCTGGAGTTCTTTGGCTTTCCCACGACAAGCGCAGAATACCTGCGCTCGATCGCACAGCTTCCGTAGGGAAGCTGCCGCAGGCGTCAGTAACAGGTGCGAACTGCTTGCAACTGGAGAGCCGAAACGGGCCCTGTTGCCGAAGAGCGGCAAGAGATCAATCGGGACATTCGGCACCTGTGTTCGTCCACGCGGCGATCAGGGCGGCAAGTGCCTCCTGTGAGCCGGGAGGTGTGCTACGTCCCGCGCCCGGATGCCATGCCCACCCTACCAGATGGTCTTCACCCATGTGGCGAACGAGATCGGCATGAGACCGATTGCCGTTCCGGCTCGTGTCTTGCACCTGCCTGCATATTTCACCCACCGTTAGCCCTTGCCATGCCATACTGGCCGGTGCCAGCGACCAGTGCGCATTGCCCGGAATGGATTTCAGGCGGCTGCCAACGATCGGACGGTTCTCGGCACCGTGGCACGTGCTGCAGGCAAGCCCCGGCGGGCCCAACGGACCTTGGCTGGCGTTCATCAATGGCACATGCGGATGTTTGTCTTCACCTTGCGTCGGGCTACGCGTCGCCGGGTGGCAGTTGATGCAGCGCGGATGCGTCAGGACCCGGCTCGCCTCTTCGAAGATGGCCTTCGAGCGCGCGCTGGTGTCCGCGATGGCATCAAAGTCGGAGACGGCCTTGAGGGCTCCGCCGTCCGATGTTTCGGCGTAGCCGTTCAGGGGGCCGACAAGGGCAGCAATAGCTGCCGTGCCGAGAATGGCGGCCAACGGCACAGCGACGATCCGCTTCCTCACCATCACACCCTCCGCAAGTCGTTCTGGTCGATTGGCAGCGACCGCAACCGCTTGCCGGTTGCCATGAAGATCGCATTGAAAAGCGATGGCGCGACACCGGGTGTGCCGACCTCCCCTATGCCACCTGGGGCCTCGGAACTCGGCACGATGTGGACCTCGATCTTCGGCGTCTCGTATATTCTGAGAACCGGAGAGTCATCGAAGTTGCCTTCCACGACAGCACCATTGCGGACCGTGATGCGACCGTAGAGGGCTGCGCTCAGCCCGTAGATGATGCCGCTCTGTATCTGGGCTTCCACCGTGTCAGGATTGATCACCTGGCCGCAATCGACGGCGCAAACGATACGGTCGGTCTTGAGCGTGCCGTCCTCTCCGACGCTTACCTCCGAGATCGTGGCTGCAAAGCTACCAAAATCCTCCGAAATGGCGATACCTCTTCCCTTTCCCTGCGGAAGGGTGGTTGACCAACCGGCCTTCTCCGCCGCGAGATCGAGCGCTGCGAGGAGACGCGGCTTATGCTGAAGCAGCCGCCTGCGGTATTCGAGCGGATCAATGTTCGCGACGTGGGCCAACTCGTCAATCCCGCCTTCAATGACGGGGATGTTGCGTGTTGCGCCGACGCCGCGCCAGTTGCCCGTCAGCATTCCATCAGGCGCCTCGTGTCGGGCGAATTCCGTATATTTGTTAGGGATTGCATAGGGCGACTCCGCGCCGCCCATGCTATCGAGGTCAATACCGTCACGGGTGAAAGCCGGCAGCCAGCGCGCCATGACGGACGGCCCAATCACCCGGTGCCGCCAGGAAACGGGCATGCCGTCGGCACCGAGTGTTGCCGTGACCTTGCTGTAGTTGAGATAGCGGTAACAGTCGTGGCGGATATCTTCCTCGCGGCTCCAGGTGACCTTGACCGGGCCCTGCACCTGCTTGGCGATCTTCGCAGCCAGAATGACGCCGTCGACATCAAGCCGGCGCCCGAAGCCGCCGCCCAAAAGATGATTGTGTACGATGACCTTGTCCAAGGGCAGCCCCGTCACATCGGCGACGGCCTGCCGCGCACGTCCGAGGACCTGGGTTCCGACCCACACGTCGCAACCGTCGCTTCGGACGTGGAGCGTGCAGTTCATTGGCTCCATCGCCGAATGTGTGAGGATCGGCAGGCGGTAGATGAACTCAACGGGAGGTCCGTGCTCGGCCTCCGCCTTGGCGACGTCGCCTTCATTTATGTGTGGCAGAGCATTGCCGCTGATGGCATCTTCCATGCGCTTTTCGAGATCGGCAAGCGAGAGATCCCCGCTGACACCTGGATCCCATTCAAGGGAAAGTGCTGCCAGCCCCTTGCGTGCGGCACCCGTGTTGTCGGCCACGACTGCGACCGCATCCTCAATGCGCACGACCTGCTTGACGCCCTTTACCGCCATGGCCGGTCGGTCGTCGACCGAACGCAGCTTGCCGCCAAAATGGGGACAGATGGTGATTGCGGCGTAGGACACGCCTTCCGGACGGGCATCGATACCGAACTTCGCGGTACCGTTGACCTTCTGCGGACTGTCCAGACGCTTGATAGATTGGCCGATCAGCTTGAAGCTCGACGCAGGCTTCAATGGCATTTCCTGCGGAACGGGCTGCAACGCAGCAGCCTGAATCAGGCTGCCATAGGTAATCCGGCGGTCACTCGCCGTATGGACGACGTGTCCCGCCTCGGCTTTGCAGCTATCCGGTTCCACACCCCAACCACGGGCAGCAGCATTCACCAGCATGATGCGCGCAGCGGCTCCCGCCTTGCGCATCTGGTCATAAACGGCGCGAATGGCAAGGGAACCGCCAGTGATCTGATCGCCCAGCAAGGGGTTCGAATACCGCGTGGGATCGGCGGGCGCATGCTCGAGAACCACCTGATCAAGAGGGACTTCCAGCTCTTCTGCCAACAGCATCGCAACCGAAGTGTAGATCCCTTGTCCCATCTCCACGGAGGGCATGACCAGGACAATCTTGCCTTCGGCAGGGATCCGAATGAAGGCGCTGGGCTCAAACGCCTCTGCTGCGTATGAGGGCGAAGGCCGCAGGCCAATGACGAGGCCCGCTCCCGTTAGCGATGCGCCGATCAGAAAGTGCCGGCGTGAGACGGAAAGGTTGATTTTGTCGTGAAGAGACATCGCATCACCCCGCCGCGGCCAGCTTGATCGCGGCGCGAATGCGCGGATACGTGCCACATCGACAGATATTTCCCGCCATGACCGCATCGATATCATCGTCAGTCGGCGACGGATTTGCCGCCAGCAGCGCTGTCGCGGACATGATCTGACCAGACTGACAATAACCGCATTGAACGACATCGATGTCGAGCCAGGCTCTCTGGATCCGTGCGCCTTCGGCAGTCTCGCCAATTGCCTCGATGGTGGTGATCGACTTGGACACCGCATCTGCAACCGGCATCACGCACGACCTGACGGGCACGCCATCGACATGCACCGTGCAAGCACCGCACATGGCAATGCCACAGCCGAATTTCGTTCCGGTGAGACCTATGCTGTCACGAAGAACCCATAGAAGCGGGATATCGCCATCCACATCGACGGCGTATTTCTTACCATTCACCTCGAGATCGTAAGACATACAACTACCGGCTGAAAGCCGTCCCCCAACGTACATGCAGCTCAGGCAAGCTAGCAGCAAAGCGGGGAAATCCGCCAGTTACATTCTTGTGAAGGTTAGGATACGGCGCAACCACAAGGAACATGGCCGGCAACCTCGGTCATTGCAGAGCTCGCGAGGGCGCAACGCCAGGTTTCGCGATGGGGGTTCGACAACATGCTTGTCATTTGTGGGCTGCGCCAAGCCTTGCAAGAACCTCGCCGGGTATCTGATAAAGCCTTATGACATCCCAATCGTTGTGGAAGCCGCACATCTCGCGCTGGATGAACAAGGCCCAGACGGCGTCGGAAGCGTCATCGAGGAGGGTTTGCCTGTCGGTCCCGCAATTGGTCTCCGGCGACCAGGAGGCAAGCCTGGCCAACGCGGCCTCCGTCTTGCGGCCCTGGCGGCCCAATGCGTCCGCCCGCGCGGAAGCGAGTTCGTATTCCAAGGGGCTCAACCCGGTGCTCGACTGTCCTGAGATTGATCGTGGCGGCCTGAGACTCACGATTGCCTCCTTTTCCCGGATATTCAGGTCACCCTGCACCGTGCGATGCGCTGCGGCGACCCTCCCCGACGCCTAGCAACAGGCTCAGTCGGCGTGACATGTTTCTCGCTTCCCTTCACGCGTCAATGTGGCTTCCTTGCCCTTGATCCAGAATTCCACATCGCTATTGGCGTAACGGCCGCCATCGGCCGAAACGACCTGCGGCAGTATGATCAAGCGTCGTGCGCCCGCAAAGACAAGGATGACACTTCCCGGCGAAACATTAGGCGAGGAAAAAGTTGCGCTGAGACGAGTGCCGGTCGAGCACTCGTAGTGCGCTTCGATCGGGCCTGGACTGGCCGCGAAAGCCGGAAGCGCAACAAGCGCAAACATCACGGTCGTCCTCGCGGGCATCACGCCTCCTTCGCCGGCGGGCACATGTCATCCAATCAAGCCAATCTAACGCGGAGACGCTCGTGAAGGAAGAGGTGCGTCCCTAGCTGCGTGGGCGCCAGAAATAGCACCGGGCCCACATTTCGGGACAAGTTGGTCGCATGGAAATGTCGGACATCCGGACAGCCCCGCGGCGCCGTCCGCCCCCGCAGCGTACTTCCGGTAAAACCTGGAGCTGCGAGAAGGCATGGGCAGTATCGCCCTTGCCCGATGATATAGTCCCGTCCTCGTCAAAGGTTTCACCCGCTGCCGGCGGCGGCCAGCAGTGTCGCTGCGACGGATACACGATACTCAGAACCGGCCGCGTATTTTATCGTAAAGGTCGCGCATATCATCAAGCGCGCGGTCATAAGTGGACTGTCGCGCCGAGGCTTGCAATCGCCCGGCGATCGTTAAACCGAATACCGCAGCGACGGCGGCAACTGTCACCAGGCTGGATACGGGATAAAACTTTACGGTCGCTTTCGTCTGTCGGACAGCTACACTAGCGCCGGCCTTGACGGCCGCAGAAGCGTCGGCCACTTGCCTGCGAAGGATCTCCACCTGCGACCGGAGAAGGCCGATCTCCTCTTCGGCATTGAACTCGGGTTGCGGAGGAATTCCAATGGAAGCCGTGTTTACGTCAACCACGGCGCGCGGCACTGGCTCGCCGATCTTGGCGCCGTCAGCAACGAGAGGTCTCGTGGTGGTCTTTTTTTCCGCGGGCATTTTTGTTCTCCGTCCAGATGGTGCTCGAAGAGCGCATAGTGAAATCGGACAGATACGCCTCGCGGCCGCAGATTGTTCCAATCTAATCAGATCGGCTCGCAAAGTGGAACGAGCTTGTACTCGCGCAGAGCTTGCGGTTCGTCTTGAAATTCAGAAAAGGCGGGTACTTGCCGTCACTAAACGAGCCGGGCTTTTTTACGGCATTAGAGACGTTTCCGGGACTATTGGTAACCAGTGTTCATGAGCCGCCAGGGCATTGATCTCGATCGCTCCACCGTGGCCGATCGGGTGCTGCCGAGACGTTCGGTCCGGCTGTATAGTGCACGCCATCGTTGTCGTCGTCAAAGCCGCGCTCGTGTTCTCATAGCTGAATATCTCAGCTTTCAGCCCGCTCTGCCTGACAAGATCGACAAACGCCGGAATCTCGGGATCTACAAACCGGTCTTTGCCCGCCAGGTTGAGGAGGAGAGGCGTCTTGTCGGCTAGCGACCATCTTGGTTTGGCCGCCGTCGACGACGTCGAGGCCACGGATAGCAGCTCCGAAATCCGAGGCCGTGTTCGGCTTTTCAGACGCACAAGGACTCTAGCCAATGCGCTTGTCCAGACGCCCATCTCAATAGTCAGGCGAGCAGCGTTTACGAGTGCGTTTACCGTTGTGTACTTCCGTTACGGCTTGAACGAGATGAGGCTTCCGCAGGATCAAGAAGAGATGGCATCAATGATCATAGATATCTTCGCCTGGCTCGTGCTCGTCGTGCTGACGGCCAGTACTGCTTTCGTTATCGTCTTTATGGCGATGCTTCCCGGCATCATCGCCAAGCGCCGGAACCATCCCTGGAAGGATGCGGTCACCGTCGGCGGCTGGGTTACGCTCTTTCTCGGCTTCGCGCTTTGGCCCCTCGTCCTGATCTGGGCCCATGTTGACGTTCCGCAGGCCTCGAAGCCGGAGGCACTGCGATGATCGTCGTACTTCTCAACGTTTATCTTGCTATTCTCTTTTGCCTGGTGAAATTCCGGATCGTACCGTTCAATCTGTTCTGGAAAGTCTCGCCGGTCCTGGTCCTTCTGTTGCTCCTCATCGGCCTGTTCGTCCCAATGGGTTGGGGCGCGCCGCAGGGCAAGGTGCTGGTGGTACGCAATTCGGTCGCAATCGTCCCCGATGTCGCCGGGGAGGTCACGGAGGTGCCGGTGGTAGCCAATACCCCGCTCAAGGCCGGCGACATTCTCTTCAAGATCGACCCATTGCCCTATCAAGCGAAGCTCGACGCCTTTCAGGCACAGCTGAACCTCAACAAGCAACGACTGGCAGAGACGACACGGCTGCAGACAAGCGGTGCCGGTCGAACCTACGACGTCGAGCAGCGCCAGGCCGAGGTCGAACAGCTGACGGCCCAAATAGCGGGCGCTCAATGGGATCTCGACAAGACGGTGGTGCGTGCGCCGGCTGACGGCTACGTCACCAATCTTGCGCTTCGCAAGGGAGCGCGCGTTACCAGCCTGCCGTTGTCTCCAGTCAGGGCATTCATTGACACCTCGGACACGATCATCGGCGTTGAGATTCCGCAGATCAACGCGCGCTATATCGAGCCTGGCCAGATTGTGGAGGCAACTTTCAAGTTCGCGCCAGGTAAGGTCTATACCGGCAAAGTCGAAAGCGTGATCCAGGCCGTCGCCAGCGGCCAGGCCCGAACGTCAGGCACTGCAATCGCGCCCACAGCCATCCAGAGCCTGCCGTTTGTCGTTCGCATTCGTCTCGATGATCCGGCTTTTGCTGCCGCCCTGCCTGCCGGCAGCACCGGTGACGCAGCAATCTTTACCGATCATGTCAACGCAGCGCATGTGATCCGCCGCGTCTTGCTTCGCCAGGTTGCGATCACCAATTACATCAATCCGCTCTAGCCCGGCCCTTTTTTGGCTCGAGCCGCTTCGTATTGCTTTTGGTCGCGCAACGCTCTATCAGCCGGGCGGCTCCACAATATGGAGAAATCCAGTCATGTTTTTACGATGCGGGCTCTTGGCCGACCAGTCCAATCCCCATTCGTTTGCGAGTATTTGAATGCTGCGTCGCTTCTTCTCCTATTACCGGCCCTATCGAGGCCTTTTCATTCTCGATTTCTCCTGTTCCATTGTTTCGGGGCTGCTCGAACTCGGCTTTCCCATGGCCGTGAAGTTGTTCGTCGACCGGCTTTTGCTCAGCCAGGAATGGCTGCTGATCCTGCTAGCGTCTGCGGCCCTTCTTGCGATCTATGTAATCAACACCGGTCTGATGGCGGTCGTCACCTATTGGGGCCATATGCTCGGCATCAATATCGAAACCGACATGCGTCGTGCGGCGTTCAATCACATACAGAAGTTGTCGTTCAGCTATTTCGACAACCAGAAGACCGGGCACATCGTCGGACGGCTGACGAAGGATCTTGAAGAGATTGGCGAAGTCGCCCATCACGGGCCTGAGGATCTGTTCATCGCACTGATGACCTTTGCCGGCGCCTTGCTGCTGATGTTCTCGGTCAACTGGCAACTGGCGCTGATAACGGCTGTCGTCGTACCGCTGACGGCCTGGGTGACGAGCCACTTCGGTAGCCGCATGACCCAAAATTTCCGGCGCCTCTTCGAGCGGGTTGGCGACTTCAATACGCGGATCGAGGAAAATGTCGGCGGTATCCGCGTGGTGCAGGCCTTCGCCAACGAGAACCACGAGCGCACACTTTTCGAAAAAGACAATCAGAGCTACCGACGCGTCAAGCTCGACGCCTACAAGCTCATGGCGGCGAGCAGTTCGCTGAGCTACATGAGCATGCGGCTGACGCAGATGGTGGTGATGATCGCCGGGGCTTATTTCGTTCTTTCCGGTACGCTGACGGCCGGCGGCTTCATCGGCTTCCTGCTTCTGGTTGGCGTCTTTTTCGGTCCTGTCGAAAAGATCAACTCGGTCATTGAAACCTATCCAAAGGGAATCGCCGGTTTTCGCCGGTTCACCGAGCTTATCGATACCGAGCCGGATATCGCCGATGCGCCGGACGCCATTGCGGTTGATCACCTCAAGGGCGCAATCGCCTATGAGGATGTCTCTTTTGGATACAATCCGGAAGCGCCCGTGTTCGAGCATGTCGGTCTGACGATCGATGCCGGAGAAACGATTGCCTTCGTCGGCCCTTCGGGGGCCGGAAAGACGACTATCTGTTCGCTGCTGCCGCGGTTCTACGAGGTCGGCGGTGGCCGCATCACGATTGACGGCGTCGACATCAGGGACATGACAAAGGTGTCGCTGCGCCAACAGATCGGCATCGTACAGCAGGACGTTTTCCTCTTCGGCGGCACGATTCGCGAGAACATCGCCTACGGCCGTCTGGGCGCCAGCGAAAGGGACATCCTCGAAGCCGCCAGGCGGGCGAGGCTGGAAGAGATGCTTGCGGGCCTTCCCGCCGGTCTCGATACGGTCATCGGCGAGCGCGGCGTCAAGCTTTCAGGCGGCCAGAAGCAGCGCGTCGCGATTGCCCGCATGTTCCTGAAGAACCCTCCGATCCTGATCCTCGACGAAGCGACGTCTGCTCTCGATACGGAGACGGAACGAGCAATACAGCGATCGCTGAGCGAATTGTCTGAGGGACGCACGACGCTGGTCATCGCTCATCGGCTTGCCACCATCCAGGGTGCCGATCGCATTGTCGTCGTCGACGCCAACGGAATCGTTGAGCAAGGCACCCATCAGGACCTCATCGCCAAACGCGGCGCATACAACCGTCTCCATGACGCGCAGATGAGGAGCCACTGAAAAACAAAGGCGATTGATGCGATGCAATAAACTTGATAATCACGCACATGTTTTACGCCTACAGGACATCGCCATGACATTTCAGCCGCGCATGCAGAACGCGATCGAGGGTTTCTCGGTCATTGGCGGGCTCAGGCGTCGCAACTGGAACGGCATTACCGCCGATCTCTGGGATGTCGAGTGCAGCCCTTACGCGGGTGGTCACTACGTGGCGCGCGATCCGCGCCTCTTCATCCTTCTCGACCATCTCGGACGCGGCCGCCCCTCCGTCAAGCTCTCCTCGACCGCCGCCGGCGCTCCCCAAGACCGACGGGCGAGCCCGATTTCCTATATCCCGGCGGAGATGGAGCTCTGGGTAGACATCAGAGACGTGCAATCGATGCGCCATCTCGATATCCATTTCGATGCCGACGTCCTCGGCCAGCGGCTGATGGAGGATATCGATCCGCAGAAGCTGAAGGATCCGCAGTTGCTCTTCTTCGACCAGCGTATCATGGCCCTCGCCGAGCTTATCGCTTCGGAGATTGCAAGCGCCGCTCCACTCCACGATCTCTATGGCGACGGCCTGGCGCTTTCACTGCTGATCGACGTCCTGAAGATGGCAAAGACACCGCCGCGCAAACGCGGTGCCCTGGCTTCGTGGCAGTTGCGGCGCGCCACCGAGTTCATCGAGGACAACTGCGCCCGCAGCATACGTCTCCACGAGCTGGCGGAACTGACGGGGCTATCACAGTCGCATTTCAGCCATTCGTTCAAGGCCTCTACCGGCACGAGCCCGCATGATTGGCAAATGAATGCCAGGCTCGAGCGAGCCAAGCAGCTGCTCCGCCATGAGGCGCAGGCGTTGACCACCATCGCGGTAGAGACCGGCTTTTCCGATCAGGCGCATTTCACCCGTGTCTTTCGCAAACATGTCGGCACGACACCGGCTCGCTGGCAAAGATCGCAGTGCAAGTGATGCATTTTTGCAAAGATCTGCCCACGAATTTTGGAAACGCCCAAAATCATTCAATCGCCACCGATCGCGCCAAGCCTGGCCATTAAATTTGAGTTAATCGCTCATCTTATTAAGCCGACGCCTAACGGCCGCCGACGAATAGCATGAGTGGGGTCTTTGGAATGCATGAAGTAAAAGGTTTACAGCGCATGCGACGCGCTCTGGGCACGAGCGTGGCGATGATTGGTCTTTGCGCCGCCGGGGCGGCACAGGCAGAGAACGCCGATACAGCGCTTGCGCCGATCGTTGTTCAGGGCCAGAGCGTCGGCAACGGCGCTATCGGGCCGGTAAAGGGCTACGTCGCCAAGGAAACGACGACGGGATCCAAGACCGACACGCCGCTCAACGAAATCCCGCAGGCTGTGTCCGTCATCGGAAGGCAGGAAATGGACGACCGCGGCGTCGTCAACAAGGTCGACGAGGCGTTGCGCTACACGCCCGGTGTCACGGCTGCTCCTTTCGGTGTCGATGCCGACACCGACTGGATTTACATTCGCGGTTTCGACGCGACGCAGACTGGCGTCTATCTCGACGGACTGCAGCTCTTTACCTATGGCTTCGGTGGCTTCCAGATCGATCCCTTCATGCTGGAGCGGGTCGAGGTGCTGAAGGGTCCGGCATCGGTGCTCTATGGCGGAGGCAACGCTGGCGGCATCGTGAATTATGTCCGCAAACGCCCCACGGACGAGCCCTTCTACTACACCGAGGCAGGCATTAACACCGACGGAAATGCCTTCACCGGCTTCGATATATCGGACAAGCTTGGCCAAAGTGACACGGTAACCTATCGCCTCACCGGCAAGATCGCGGGTGGCGACAACTATTCGGACTTCTCCCACGACCTGCGCGGATTCGTCATGCCGCAGGTGACCGTCTCGCCCGACGATGGCACGACGCTCACGGCCTGGGCCTATGCGGGAGCGCTTGATCAGGTTCACGTCGGCAACGGATTTTTCCCCTATGTCGGGACCGTGGTCGATGCTCCATTTGGCAAGATCGATCGCGCCTTCTTCCCCGGTGAACCGGACATCGATACCGGCAGATATGACCAGCAGATGGGGGGCTACGAGTTTGAACACGAGTTCGACAGCGGCATCAAGTTCTCATCGAATGCCCGCTATGGCCACCTGCAGAAATACGAGGTGGGTCCCTACGCCTATGGCTATGTCAATACAACGGTCCCTCTCGATCCGGGCTATTTCCAGCTCAATCGTCTCGGCTTCGAAGGGCATTCCGAGGTCGACACGTTCGCAATCGACAACCATCTGGAAGGCGCCTTTCAGACTGGCGCCCTCGATCACGAGGTCATGGTCGGCCTCGACTACAAGTACTATCGGCTCGACAACGTGCAGGCATCGACGCTCGCCACGTCCATTGACCCGGTCAACCCCGTCTATGGTGCCCCCCAGCCGATCAACCGGATTTACAGCAACCAGCTGATCACCCAGCAACAGCTCGGCATCTACGCCCAGGACCAGATCCGCTTCGACGACGGCTGGCTCGTTACGCTCAACGGGCGCTACGATTTCGTCAATACCGACACCGACAACCGCCCGACGGCCTACAGTTCGACCTATAGCAGCTACAGCTACGACAACTCGGCGGCCAGCGGTCGCATCGGCATCGCCTACGAATTCGACAATGGTCTCACGCCTTACGCCAGCGTGGGCACCTTCTTCAATCCAACGGTCGCTCCGAGCGCCACCCCGAACAATGAACCGGAAGAAGGCGAGCAGTACGAAATTGGCCTGAAGTACGACCCGACCTTTATCGACGGCACATTCACGGCCTCGCTCTTCCAGTTGAACCGTCGCAACGTCGTCGTGACTGACCCGGCGACTTTCCTTGCCAATCAGATCGGCGAAGTCGAATCCCGCGGTATCGAGCTGGAGGCCAAGGTCAACCTCAACGACAATTGGAAGCTTCTCGGCTCGTTCTCCTACACCGATCTCGAAGTGAAGGAGGACATTGTCGCAGCCTATGTTGGCAAGAAGCCCTATCTAGTACCCGATATGACCGCCGGACTGTGGGTCGACTATACCGTAACGCAGGGCGCATTGGAGGGTGTCAGCGTCGGAGGCGGCGTGCGTTACCAGGGCGAAAGCTGGGCAGATCGGCTGAACACTTTGAAGGTTCCTGATGCAACCGTGTTTGACGCGGCGATCCGCTACAAGAAGGAAGGCTGGGAAGGCTCCGTCAACGTCACCAACCTCTTCGACAAGGAATATGTGAAGGGCTGCGGCGGCGAATTCACCTGCGGCTACGGCGACGCGCGCACCGTATGGTTCAAGTTGAGCAAGACCTGGTAACCCGTTGTTCTAATGATTGCTTTCAGGGGGGCCTGGCTTGGGCCTCCCTTACTGACTGGAGATGAAATTGAGCGCAGCACGGCTCACACGCAGGACCTTTCTGGCCGGAGCAGCCACGCTTGTCGGGGGCGTAGCGCAAGGTCAGCCGTTCCAGCCGAGGGTTGCCACGCTCGACTGGGCGCTCCTGGAAACGCTGCTCGCGATCGGCGCCAATGTGGTCGCGGCAACGGAACTTCGCCAGTTCCGACAGGTCGCCGTAACGCCTGAAGTGCCTGATACGGTGGCTGACCTCGGACTTCGCGGGACGCCGAACCTGGAGGTCCTGCGCTTCGCGCGCCCCGACGTGATCTTCAATTCCAACTTCTACGCCTGGGCCGATGCGCTGATGAGCCGTATCGCCACGGTCGAAAGCCACGCGATATACATGCCGGGAAAGAGCCCGTACAGGCTGGCCGAACAGGCAACGCTCGCGATCGGAGAGCGTCTGGCGCTTCCGGCGGCCGGAAAGCTGGTGGAAGGTCTCGCGGCAAAACTCGATCGCTACAAGTCTCAATTCGCCGCCAACGGCGATGGACGTTCCGTCCTGCCGATCAATCTCGGCGATGCCCGCCACTACCGGGTGTTCGGTTCCGACAGCATGTTCGGCGAGGTATTGCAGCGCGTCGGCATTGCCAATGCCTGGGCCGGTGCCACCAGCTACTCCGCTACGGCACCTGTCGGCATCGAGACCTTGGCATCCATGCCGGACGCATGGATCATCCTCATTCCGCCGCATCCGCAAGACGCGTTCGAAGCCCTCACCGGAAGTGCATTCTGGAAGGCTCTTCCGGCCGTGCGGGAGAACCGCGTCCTGACCCTCGGTTCGGTCAACCCCTATGGCGCGCTTCCAGCCGCAAGTCGCTTCGCTGACTTTCTCGCCGAAGGATTTTCCCGTGTCCGAAACGGCTAGCCTTTCCATACCGCATATATATTCACGCAAAGCGATCATCCCGGCCTTGGCGCTTGCCTTTGCATGCGTTGCAGCTTTTGCCCTGCTTTTGATCTTGCGCCCTCATGTGCCTGGCGATCCCGAGCAAGCCAAGGCGCTTGATGCCATCCTTTTCTGGAGCAGCTTCATGCCGCGGGCTGCGATCGCGCTGGTGTCGGGCGCAGCACTCGGCCTTGCAGGCGCACTTCTGCAGCGCATTCTGCGCAACCCGATAGCCGACGCCTCGACGCTCGGTATCGCTTCTGGCGCACAACTGGCACTGACGCTTGGTTTGAGCTTCTCGCCGATCCTGGCCGGCGTCTCGCGCGAACTTGTCGCCTTCGCCGGTGGCCTTTGCGCCGTTGGCCTTGTGCTCGCCTTGAGCTGGCGCCGCGGTCTCGATCCGGTCACCGTTGCAATCTGCGGCATGATCGTCAGCATGGTTGCAGCCTCGCTCAGTGTCACGCTGGTACTGGCGCGGGGCGAGTATGCAATGTCGATCCATATCTGGGGCGCCGGTGCCCTCAACCAGCAGGATTGGGCCGGCGTGGCTTCGCTTTCGCCCCAGCTTGCTGCTGGCATGCTCGCCGCTCTGCTTCTCTTCAGGCCGCTCAATGTGCTTGCCTTGGACGATGCCAGCGCCAAGGGTCTCGGCGTTTCGCTGCACGCCGTACGGTTCGCAGTCCTGATGATTGCCGTATGGCTTTCGGCCTCCGTTACGGCCACAGTCGGAATCATCGGTTTCCTCGGGCTTGCCGCACCCGCGATTGCGCGGCTCTGCGGCGCTCGCACCACGCCTCAGGTGATGACGACGGCGCCCCTTGCCGGTGCTGCTGTGCTGTTTCTGACGGATTGTCTGACGCAGTTGCTTGGTCCCGGCTTTTCCGACCTTGCGCCGACAGGAGCTGCTACCGCCCTCATCGGTGGCCCTCTACTGTTGTTTTTGCTGCCGCGCGTGCACGGGCCGGCGGTGCCCACGTCAACGTCGAACGGGACCGCGCGACGTCTGTCGCGACGGGCATTGGCGCTTCTGCTCCTCGGCGTCGCCTTTCTGGTTGTCTTCCTGGCTGTTCTCGTCGTTGGACCGACCGATAGAGGCTGGCAAATTGCCGTCGGCTCGCTACTCTCAGATCTTTTGCCGTTCAGGCTGCCGCGGATTGTCGTGGCCGCCGGAACAGGCGCAATGCTCGGCGCGGCCGGCTTCGTCATGCAGCGCGTGACCGGCAACCCGCTCGCAAGCCCCGAAGTGCTCGGTGTCTCTTCCGGTGCCGGGGCTGGACTGACGCTGACGCTGTTCGTATTCGCCTTCCCTTCTCCGGCAATCATGATCGCCGGCATGTCGCTTGGCGCACTCGTCTCGTTCCTGGCCATGATCGCTATTGCGCGACGCGCTGGCCTATCAGCGGACGTGCTCCTGCTTTCAGGCGTCGCCATCAGCGCTTTTTGCCTTGCAATCATCAGCGTGGTGCTTTCGCAAGGCGACATGCGAAGCTACATTCTTCTGACCTGGATTTCGGGCTCGACCAACCGTGCCGGCACGTTCGAAGCCTGGACCGCAATCATCTCACTGGCTGTGCTGACAGCACCGCTCTTCCTGATGACGCGCTGGTTCGCCATCCTGCCGCTTGGCGCGGGGCTGGCGCGCAGTGTCGGACTTCGTGTCACATCGACACGGCTTCTGCTTGCCGCACTTGCCGCGACAATGACGGCGATCTCTTCCTTCCTCATTGGACCGCTGAGCCTGACCGGCCTGATCGCGCCCCACTTGTCGCGGCTGATCGGCTTTCACCGGAGCCGCGACCATCTGCTCGCAGCCATGCTGATCGGCGCCGAACTGCTCGTACTGGCCGACTGGTTATCCCGCGTCATTATATACCCCTACCAGGTGCCCGTTGGCCTGTTCGCCGCGCTGATCGGAGGGCCATATCTTCTTTGGCTTCTCGGTCGAAAGGAACCGCTTGCCTCGTTCTAAGTCGCTGCGGCGGTGGGACTGTGCCAAGGAGATCCCTTGCTCGGTCACACCGACCAAGGTTACATTCCGTAACAGCAAGCCGATGCACAGGGTGCAAGCGCGATATCAGCCGTCCTCGCCAACCGATTGATTACCTGATGACTTCGATCACGCGATGGGTATGCGGATCAACGATCACACGTCGCTTGTTGACCACGGTGTAACCGTATGCATCGCTGCTGGGGATGGTGTGGATTTCTACCGAAGACGGCAATTCCGTCCCGACGACGATGTCGCCATCATAAACGACTGACGGAACCTCTTGTTCGGTTATGTAGGTCCTCACCTCGCCAGGCACGGTCACGACCGTGGTCTGAGCCGAAGCGGGACCGGCCAACAAAAGTCCTGTGATTGCCGCTGTCATGAGAGCTTTCATATCTACCTCCATGTGTGAAAAGGGGAACTCCCCTTTCACGTGAAGGTTCCCTCACGAAGAGCAGAGCCGATCGGCATTATTGAAGCGTTCGGCTGGCGTCTCCTGGGGGCACTTCGGCGGTCAGGAGGAGCTTGTCGATCCTGCGCCCGTCAAGATCGACGACCTCGAATCGCCAGCCGTTCATGACAAAGCTTTCGCCCACTTCCGGCAGGTGCTTCATCTCCTCAAGTACGAGTCCGGCAACCGTCTGATATTCCCGGTCGTTCTCGACCTGGAAGCTCATGAAGTCGGCAAACTCGTCGATCGGCGTCCAGCCGGATACCAGATAGCTGCCGTCATGGCGGCGAACGATGGCCTTCTCTCCAAACGCGTCCTCCTGAACGGCGCCCAAGATTGCTTCCAGAATGTCGCCAGAGGTAATCACGCCTTCGAAGTGGCCGTATTCGTCATAGACCAGCACCATATGGCAGGGTGAGCGACGAATGGCCTGGATGACATCAAGCGAGCCCGACAAGTCCGACACAATCGGCACTTCCTTGGTGAGCGTGGCGACGTCGGCATAGCCGGACGAGGCAATTGCGTCGTAGAAGTCTTTGGTCAAAAGCACCCCGATGATCTCATCGGAGCTGTTTCTTCGCACCGGCAATCGCGCCTGAACGCTCCCGCGGAGCTGATCTCGGATCTCATCGAAACCGTCCTCGACGTCGATCACCTCGACATCCCGGCGAGGCGTCATCAAGGCTCTGGCACTTCGGTCCGCCAGCCTCATGACACCGGAAATCATCGCCGACTCTTCCGTCTCAATCACACCGGCGCTCTGCGCTTCTGCCAGGACGGTCTTGATTTCCTCGTCGGTGACCATATCGGCGGACTTGCCCGATTGACCAAGAACACGAAGGATCATGCGACCGGAAGCGTCGAGGAACCAGACGAGTGGGGCGGCCAGGCGAGACAGGAACATCATTGCCGGGGCGACTTTGCTTGCCACTGTCTCCGGCGCGCGAAGCGCGATCTGCTTCGGCACCAGCTCACCGACAATCAGCGACAGGTATGTGATTGCGACAACGACCGAGCCGACCCCAAGCGCATCGGCAGCGGCCGGTGAAAGGCCGTGCGTGCCGAGCCAGCCGGCCAGTCTCGCACCAAGCGTCGCACCTGAGAACGCACCGGACAGCACGCCGACGAGGGTAATGCCGATCTGCACGGTCGACAGGAACCGCCCTGGCTCCTCGCCCAGTCGGATGGCAATGGCGGCCCCACGGCTTCCCTGGTCGGCCAGCACTTTGAGGCGTGCGGGACGCGAGGATACGACCGCGAGCTCCGACATGGCAAGGACGCCATTCAAGATGGTGAGAATGGCAACAATTGAAATTTCGAGAAGCAAAAAAGGAACCCTGTAATTTTAGAAACTACGGGAAACATAGGCATTCTCCCACAGAACACCAGCTGCAAGCCACTCGTAATGATGGTTTCTTCGCTTATTCCGGGATCGCTGGATTGGAGAATCCCCGATCGCCGGTCCGCAGGTGCGCAAAAGGTGGTTCGTTGGCCACAGAAACCTGAGGCCACCAAGGCTGGCTTTCATCTGTGGTATGAAGCATCGAAAACAGATCCGACGCCGAGACACGGTCCACGCGGCTCGACGAAGCCGAGCGTTTCGGCTGAGACCATCACCCGCGTCTCCAAGTGCCCGAGCGCGCGGAGCGTCGCGCCATTTCGCGCCTGACCGCATAAGCACTGACCCCGACGAGGATTGCAGCCAAAGCCAGCGCGATTAACACGTGAAGATGAAGCTCCAGCCGGCCGATCAATATCTCAACGGCGTGTCCGGCCAGGAATCCAATCGCCGTTATCGCGACGCCCCAGATCAGCGCTGCAATCGCATTGAGTATAATGAACTTCCGCGTCGAGACGTTCGAGACGCCGATTGCAACAGGGCTGATCGTTCGCATGCCGTAGATGAAGCGAAAGGCGAGGATAAAGCCTGTCGGATGCGCTTCGAGGAGCTTCGTCACCCTCGCGATCGGTCCCGATTCCAGCAGCTTTTGAACATAGGACCACTTGGTGGCGTAGCGACCTGACAAGAAGAAGAACTGGTCTGCAGCAAAGGATCCGAGACACGCGGCCAGAGCGACCTGCCAGTATGGAACAAGCTGACGATGAGCGAGGACACCACCCAGAAACGCTGCCGTTTCCCCTTCGACACCGGCCCCGATAAAAACGGCCAAGACGCCGTATTCGCCAATCAGCCTCTCCAGCAATGCCTAGCCTCCGGCCGCCCAACAACCCGCAATCTGCCCTGAATTGCGTCGTGCAGCAACGTCTGCAGGCGTATGCGAGGCGTGAAGAGCGCCAAGCTGCCATTTCCCCGGTTTGTTGCGAAAGTAGTTGCCCTGAGCACAACGACACACTCACGCAACACGCCAAGAATGTGTTAGCCTCGTCAGTAGGCGGCTTTGGCCTAGCGGCTTGGGGGAAGCGCGATGCAGGACAAAGATCCGAATGGCGCCAGAAAACCACCGGCCGGAAACGTCCGGAGGAAGCCAGAGGCCGTATCCAGCGCGATCGAGCGCCGGATCGTTACGGCGCTTTGCTACGATCTGGTCGATTCAACGGAACTCTTCCACCGCATGGATCTCGAAGATTATCGCGAGTTGATATCCGCGTTTCAGGCAGCCGCCAACAAATCAATCGTCGCCCAATCGGGCGTACTTCGGGTGGAGACTGGTGATGGCGGGCTCGCCTTGTTTCCGATTGATATCGGAGCGCGGGATGCCGCTTCCCTTGCCATTCGTGCGGGCTTGCAAATCATCGAGACCTGCAGGCGCGTCGGGGAGACGGCCGGTCGTTCGGATCTGCAAGTTCGTGTCGGCATTGCCACCTCCGTTGCCCTTGTTCAGGAGCCTCAGAAGCAAAGCTGGACCCATGAGCCTGTTGTCGGAGTGGCACTTGCGCTCGCCACCCGTCTTGAGACCGTCGCTGCTCCCAATACAGTCTTCGTGTCTGACGAAACCAGCAGGCTGGCGGGCCGCTCGCATGCGTTCTCCTTCGAGGGCATCTGGAACCTCAAGGGGTTCGAGGCGCCTGAACGAGCATGGCGCGCACTCGGTCATAAGAATGAAGTGGACAGGTTCTATGCCTTCGGAAGGCTCGGCAATCCTTTCGTTGGCCGCATAGATGAGCTCAGCACGCTATCGAAAGCGTGGAAAAGCGTCGTTGCCGGAAACGGACAGACGGTCATTATCGAGGGGGACGCCGGCATTGGAAAATCACGCCTTCTGCATGAGTTCCGCAGACTGACCCGTGCAGAGCGATCGAAATCCTTCTTCTTCCAATGCGTGCCCGGCGGCTTTCACTCGACGCTGCATCCTTTGGCCAACAGCCTTACCGGCATGCCCGAGACGGGTGGACAGACGAAATTGACGGCATCCGCAGTCGCCAGCCGGTTTCGCCGCCACGGCATACGGGACAATGACATCGTCGAGCTCTTCTCCTATCTGCTCGGAGCCGAGGGGCGAAGCGAAAACCTCGCCGGCAGCAATCCCAGACTGATCCGGGAGAGAGCGCGACAAGCAATCCCGAAGGCGATGCAGGCACTCTGTGAAAACGGGCCCCTTCTCTTTGTCGTCGAGGATGTTCACTGGATAGATCCGACTTCTCGAGAGTTCTTGATTGAGGCGGCCCGCGCCATCCTGGGGCTACCGATCCTCCTGATTGCGACCACACGCCCTGAGGCGACCATGGAATGGCCGGAGGACGCCCGTCCCTCGCGACTGCCTCTAAACCCTCTCGATGCAGACCAGACGAGGCTTGCAATCGAGCGCAACTGGCCACAGCACAGAGTGGCGGAGTTTGAAGACCTGGTTGAGGTAACCGAGCGGATTTCGGGCGGCGTGCCGCTTTTCATCGAGCAGATATGCCAATGGATGTCCGAGACCACGATTACGGGTGTCACGATCCCGGAAAGCGGATCGTCGGCACATATCTCGACATTTGAAGAGATCCTCGAAGCACGGCTCGGCAATCTCGGCCCAATTAGAGACGTGGCACGCGCCGGAGCCGTTGCCGGCTCCCGCTTTACCTTGTCGCTTCTTCAGACTCTGCTTCCCGACTATGACAGGAAGGCGCTGGCAAACGCGGCGGATACACTGTGTAACACCGGCTTCGTAACGCATGTGCGAGCCGGCGGAACCGTTACCTATGGCTTTCGCCATTCACTGATCCAGGAGACGATATACAAACTGCTGCTGCGGCGACAAAGCCAGGCGCTTCATCGCCGCCTCTTCGACGCACTGACCGAAGACCCCACGATCGCACCGTGGATCGATGGCGGTGCGCGTGCCGAGCATGCGGAACGTGCTGGTCTCAAGGAGACCGCCGTGGAACTGTTCATTACGGCCGGTCAGGAGGCCGCGCGTCGGTCGGCCCTGGTCGAAGCTCGCCATCATCTCGAGCATGGCCTCTCAATCTGCGACGAGCTCGGCATGAACGAGCGGGTTGATCGGCTGCGGCTATCGGCCGTCATTGCATTGGGACCCGTGCTTACCGGGACAATCGGCCTGAATTCGCCGCCGGCGCGAAAGCTTTACGAAGATGGGGTGGAAATCGCCAATCGACAACCGCTGGAAGAGAAGTCGCGATGGTTTCCAATCTACTGGGGTTGGTGGCTGACGGGTTCCGACTTTTTGACGATGCACGAACGCGCCATGGAGGTTCAGGTCATGCTGGCAGGCATCCGGGACCCCGAGGTACGCCTGCAGATGAACCATTGCATCTGGGCAATCGACTTCAATCTCGGACGTCACAGGGAAACGCAGAATGCTGTGCGGGAAGGCCTGGCTCTCTACGACACACAGAGGGCGACCGAAGCGCGAACCATCTACGGTGGGCACGATGCCTGTGCCTGTGGCCTGGGCCAACTGGCCCACTCGCTGTGGCTGACAGGCCAAACGCATGAATCAGACCGCGTACTGAAAGAGATGATCCAGTTCGTGAATGGCATTTCCCACCTGCCGAGCAAAGCACACTCTCTCGACGTGGAAGCTGTCGCGGCATTCTATCGCAATGATTACAAACGCTTGACAGCCATCTCGGAAGAGATGTCTGAATTTTCCAGACAGCATGAAATGCAATCTTTGGCCGGACTTTCGCTCCTTTTTGGCGGATGGGCCGAAGCACATCTTGGAAACGTCGCAGGCGGTTATGAGAGGTTCTGCAAGGGATTTGACCTTTTGGGAGAGCTCGGCACGGTCGTCGACCTGCCGATCTATCTCTCGATGCAGGCTGCAATGCTCGGCCTTGACGATAAGGTCGATCGCGCCATCGAGGTCGCCAGCCAGGCGATCGTCAAGGCAAGGGAAACAGGTCACGCCTATTGGCTTGCGGAATTGTACCGCGTTCGGGCCATGCTGCGCGCCCGCTCCGGCGCGATGCGCGAGCTCGTCATGGAAGATTTGCATCTTGCTGCAGAGATCGCCCAATCGCAGGGGGCGGCCGCACTCCAGGACAGAATAAGGCAGTCGCTCGAGGAGCTTGGCCTTGTTGTCGACCGATGAACCCAACGGCGCCATTTCAGGGGGCGACCTCCTGGACGAGTTTGCGGCAGAGGTCACCGCCAACCGGGGGGCATCGTTGGGCCGGGCCGAGGTCGATCCGCCATGTGAGTACCTGCGAAGGCTCCTGCCAATCTGCCGGCATGCAGGAATAACACGCGTCGCAGACCTCACCGGCCTTGACCGGTTGGGGCTTCCCACGGTCCAGGCAATCCGTCCAGCAGCCCTTTCCGAGGTGACCTCGCTTGGCCGCGGCCGATCCATGGCTCATGCCGCCATCGGCGCGATCATGGAGACACTTGAGCGCCATTACGCCGAGTTGGTTCCCGCCACCAGCGCCGTCCTTGGAAGCGCCGATGAGCTCGCCATCCCGGAGGGCCTCTTCGATCGTCAGCTTGACGACCACGCAACATCGGCCTGGCGGTCGAAACCAACCCTCTGGATCATGGGCCATGACCTTTGCCTCCGACACACCCAAATGGTTCCTCTTGAACTCGTGCACACACGCTATACGGATCCGCCCCCGGATTTCGACGGGCTCTTCCTGCGCACCACCACCGGGCTTGCCTGCCATTCAACCTGGCATCAAGCGACTGCGCATGCGCTCTTCGAGTGTATAGAACGCGACGCAATTGCCCGGGCGTTCGACACGCACGGCTTCTTCGACAGATACCGGCTTTCCCCCGGGAGCCTCGGTCCCGCCGTTAATCACCTGACCGGTCTTCTTGCGGAACACAATATATCGGCCGGGTTCTGGCATGCCCCCTCCCCGACTGGCGTTACCGTCGTCTGGTGCCAGACGATCGAACTCGGTGGCGGCCATCCCGTGCTCGCATTGCCGACGGAAGGTTATTCGGCTGGGCAAGACCTCGCCGAGGCGGCAGAAAATGCCTTGTGCGAGGCGCTGGCGGCCCGTGCCGGAGCCATCTCAGGCGCCCGCGACGATCAGACGACGCGGCACTATCACAAGCGTGTCGACAGCATTGTCGCAAAGGCCCGGCAGCTCATCCTCAATCCAGTTTCTTTCACGCAAATCGTTGAGGCCCCTCCTATTTCCAGCCTCCAGGATCTCCTCGACCGCGTCGAAGACACCGAGCTTGGACCCGTTCTTGCGGTTCCGTTGGGTTCGCATCCAGACGGGCCCGTTCGTTGCGTCAGGATGCTGATGCCCCGAGCCCGCCCGTTCAACGTCGTGCGCTAGGAGGTCAAAATGAGTGTGGCAGATCTAACCGGACCGATACTGGTTTTTCTGGGGCCGACACTGCGACTGCCTGAGGCTCAGGCGGCACTTGACGCCGTTTACCTGCAGCCGGTGGCACAGGGTGACATCCTGCTTGCCGCCCATGCATTTCGTCCAAGAGCGATGGTCATCATCGACGGGCAGTTCGAAGACCGCCCATCGGTCCGGCACAAGGAGATTTTATGGGCGCTGGCGCAAGGGATCGTCGTGATCGGAGCAGCAAGCATGGGAGCGCTTCGGGCTGCGGAGTTGGGTCCATACGGCATGATCGGCGTCGGATTGATCTTCCGGTGGTACAGGCGCTGGGTGCTGACCCCAGACGATGCCGTCGCCGTTCAGTCGGGGCCGGCCGAATTGGGCTTCCCGCCGGTGACAGATGCATTGATCGATCTGCAAAGAACGTTTTCCCATCTGATGCGGCTCGGCCATATAAGCGCCGCGCAACGCGACAGCCTTACCGCAACTGCCCGGCGAATGAATTTTCGCGATCGATCCATTGATAAGATACTTCGCGCAGAGGGGTGGCCGCGAGAAGAAATCGGCCGATTGCGTCCTCAAATCGTCCGACAGAAGGGTATTGACGCACTAGCGGCACTTAAATTCGCGCCAGAGTTGTCTGAGAGATTTTCCGGCCGGCGCCCAGCTGAAGCCTGGGTTGCAACGAATACTTTCATTCGCGATCTCGAAGCAACCAATATTGACACTGATCTAATTAATATTTACTAAATAAACGTAAAGTTGTTTCTACATATGGGGCGGGACCAACATGGATTTGCACCCGCATGTTATGACGGCCTCTACCGAGGCCGGCACGGGAACTCGATTCTGGATTTTTCCTCAGCCTCCGTTCATCCCAGGCTATGAGCAGCCAGATCGCGTCTGGCTGTCGATTCTACCCAACGAGATTTTCCCTGGGCCGAGCGACGCCCGCATGTATGTGGCTGATCCGCTCTACAGCAAGCAGCCCTACGGCTATTCGCGCCTGCCACCCTTTAACGGCATCAGCCGTCCACCAGTGCATGCGGGCCCTGACGGCCATTTCGACAGCCTGGATCCGCTATCGCGACCTTATCTCGGCGTTCATGCCTATGCCTGCATCCATCGTGTGCTCGAAATCTGGCAGAGTTACCTCGGTCATCGGGTTCAGTGGTTTTTCGATGCCACCTTTCCGAGACTGGAGATCATTCCCTTGGTCGAGTGGGACAACGCCCAGGCAGGCTATGGCTTCCTGGAACTTGGACGCTCGGATGTCGGTGGAACACCAAGACCTTACGCGCTGAATTTCGATGCGATCGCCCATGAGGTCGGCCACCTGATCATCTTCTCGGAAATAGGCGTTCCGGTCGGAGCCTCCCGCGAGAGCGAGTTCTTTCCCTTCTCTGAGGGCTTTTCCGACTGTGTATCGCTGATCTCTTTTCTCTCCTTCGATTCCGCCATCGACCGGTTGCTGCGAAGGACAAAGGGAGATCTGCTGCTCTACAACGAGCTCAATCGCTTCGCCGAAACCAGCCCGGAAACCCAGATTCGCCTCGCGACCAACTTCAGGCGCATGTCGGAAGTCACACGCGACCCGCACGACCGCGCGCTGCCTTTCGTCGGCGCCGTCTTCGACACTATCGTTGAACTCTACCATCGCAATCTCGTGGCCAACGGTTCTGCCGAACGGCGGCTTCTCGAGGTGGATCTGCGCCATCTGACACTTGACGAGTTTGATCACTTCCGCGAACTGACGGCGCAATCTTTTCGCACAAGACCCCTTTATTTTCAGCTGGCTTTGGAGAAGGCGAGGGACGACGTCGGACGTGCGCTCGCCATTTCACTGAAGAGCCTCGACGCTCGGACTTTGACATTCAACCAGGCCGCAGGGTCGATCCTTGATGCCGCCGATGGTGCAGTGGCGGAAGCTTTCAGGGCAAGTTTTGCATGGCGTGAAATCACCTATTGAGGCAACCCGAAAGGAGAGGACCATGAGCGATTGCTGCAGAAATCCAAACGTCGGAACGTCCGGCCCTTACGACCCGAGCGAGGTGCGACTATATGGACGCCCAGCGACAGACAGCGTCAAAGTCGATGCCAAAGACGCCGAAAAGGCGAAAGCGGGTGTGAACATTTCGCTGCGGCATGATCATGAGGCCATCTGCCTGCCGATAGCACTGGGGCTGCCGTGGGTCGACTTTGGTGACCCCTGCAAAGGCTATCTCAAGAGCATTGGCGTTATCTACGGCTACGCCTACGAAGGGCACTGCTACAAGATGCCAAAACCGCTGATCATGCTGCTTCCGGAGAAGCCAAAACCCATTGCGTATGACGATTGTGGCTGTGATTGCGGTTACTCGCCGGCCCTTGGATACCTCGTCTGGCAGCTGGACAAAAGGCAGAGTGTCGTTACCCTCGATGTCAGGACGGACGACCTCAAGACGCTCGTACTCGATGAAAACATGCCCGGAAACAGATCGCCGCAAGCCTATTCACATTCCATGTCGCTGGCACCCATGCGTGCGCGGGAGTAATCATTTCGAGTTGCGGGTCGATCGTCCGAGCGGCCCGCCTGCCTTGCCACATGGCGCGCGGAACGCTATTGCGCTGTTCGGGCAATGTCCGGCCTGACCACGCAACAGGGGGAAGTGGCGTGCAGACAGAAAAAATCGGCTTCATCGGAACCGGGGCCATCAGCGACGCCATGGTCAGAGGCCTGTTGACGAAGCCTGCCGCCGTCGCACGGGTGACCATTTCGCCTCGCAACGCCGAGATCGCCCAGCGACTGGCTGCCGACTTTGCGGAAGTCTCGGTTGCCGCCGACAATCAGGCCGTCATCGACGCGAGCGACGTGGTTGTCCTTGCGGTGCGCCCGCAAATTGCGAAGGAGGTTCTCGGCGGATTGACGTTCCGAAAGGGTCAATCCGTTCTCAGCGTCATTGCAGCGACCGATCGCAAGGCACTTCTTGAATGGATCGGGGCCGATGTTCACCTCGTCCAGGCCATTCCACTGCCTTTTGTCGCCGACCGCGAAGGCGTGACGGCCGTTTTTCCGCCGGATTCTCGCATTGCGGCGCTCTTTTCCGTTATGGGTACCGCGGTCGAATGCGAGACCAAGGAGGAGTACGACCTCCTGGCAGCGGCCAGCTCCCTGATGTCGACCGTCCTCGGAATCATGGACATTTCGGCCGCGTGGCTGGAAGAACGTGGCCTCACCAAAGGCAAGGGACGCGCCTATATCGCGCCGCTGTTTACCAATCTCACGCAGACTGCGCTGCGCTCGAAAACCGTTCCGCTTAAAGAACTCAGCAGCGAGTTTGCGACGAAGGGCGGCCTCAACGAACAGGTGCTGTCCGACTTCGAGAAAAACGGCGGGCGCGATGCACTGATCCTGGCGCTTGACCGCGTCCTGGCGAGAATACAGGGCGCCAAAGCCTGAACGGTCTAGAATGTCGGCGGTGTGCAGGCGCTGATGACCTCGCATGCAATCGGCCCGACGCATCGGAACCGGTGCGGTCGCCGGCTTTCGAAATAATAGGCATCGCCCGGCCCAAGGATCCGTCGCTCGTCGTCAACCGTCACTTCGAGCCGTCCGGAAAGAACGATACCGCCCTCTTCCCCCTCGTGAACGAGGGGAACCTTGCCGGTGTCGGAGCCCGGCTGGTAGCACTCCTTCAGGATCTGCAGGCTGCGCCCGAACAGGCTTTCTCCAACCTGACGATAGGAGATCGGCCCCTTGCCGATCTCGACGAGTTCCTCTGCCGCGTAGAATGCCTTTCGCGGCCGCTCCGGTTCGAAGGCAAAAAACTCCGCCAGACCGATGGGGATGCCGTCAAGAATACGCTTCAGTGCCCCGACGGAAGGGTTGGAGGAGTTCGACTCGATCAACGAGATCGTTGAATTCGTGACACCAGCCCGCTTGGCCAGTTCGCGTTGCGAGAAATTGTGCATCATCCTCAGATGACGAAGGCGGTTGCCGATATCGACGGACATAGGGCGCGTTTCACCTGTTGCGAATATCGAACATATTCAACGCATAGGCATAGATTTCAAGAGTTTACATGAACAAAGAAAAGGACTTGTCCATCGGCGCAAATCACCCAACATGTCGCCACGCACAATGGAGACTATAGCGGTGGACCAGATCAGCATTTCAAACCGGCCTTCCCTCGATAATTTCTGGATGCCGTTTACGGCAAACCGCCAATTCAGGGCCGCACCCCGGCTGCTCGCCTCAGCCGAAGGCATGTATTACACGGATATTGACGGCAACAAGGTGCTGGACGGCACGGCTGGCCTCTGGTGCGTCAATGCCGGCCACGGTCGCCAGCGCATCGCGGATGCTGTTGCTCGCCAGCTGCAGACGATGGACTTTGCCCCGACCTTTCAGATGGGCCATCCCGTCGCCTTCGACTTTGCCGAAAGGCTCGCAAGGATCGCGCCGGGTGGCTTAAGCGCAAAACTCGATCGCGTGTTCTTCACCGGCTCCGGCTCGGAATCGGTCGATACAGCGTTGAAGATTGCGATCGCCTACCAGCGCGCCATCGGCCAGGGCACCCGCACCCGCATCATCGGTCGCGAGAAGGGATATCACGGCGTCGGCTTCGGCGGCATCTCGGTCGGCGGTCTCGTCAACAACCGCCGCGTCTTCCCGCAGATACCTGCCGACCATATGCGCCATACCCTCGACATCGAGCGAAATGGTTTCTCCAAGGGGCTCCCGCAGCATGGGGTCGAGCTGGCCGACGATCTGGAGCGGCTGGTTGCGCTGCATGGCGCAGAAACGATCGCCGCCGTCATCGTCGAGCCGATGTCTGGATCCGCTGGCGTCATCCTGCCGCCGAAGGGGTATCTGGAGCGTCTGCGCGCTATTGCCGACAAGCATGGCATCCTCCTGATCTTCGACGAGGTCATCACCGGCTTTGGCCGGCTTGGGACGCCATTTGCGACCGACTATTTCGGTGTTGTTCCCGATCTTGTCACCACCGCCAAGGGTCTGACGAACGGCGCCATTCCGATGGGAGCGGTCTTTGCGCGCCGTAAGGTGTACGACTCCTTGATGGTGGGACCCGAGAGCCAGATCGAACTCTTCCACGGCTATACGTATTCCGGTCACCCGGTTGCCAGTGCTGCCGGCATTGCCACATTGGAGATCTACGAGGAGGAAGGCTTGCTGACCCGTGCCGCCTCCTTGACCGACACCTGGGAGGAGGCTCTTCACTCCTTGAAGGGACTGAGGCATGTCGTCGACATCCGCAACCTCGGGCTCGTCGGCGCAATCGAACTTGCATCCCGCGACGGCGCGCCTGGTGCGCGCGCCTATGACGTCTTCGTCGACTGCTTCCAGAAGGGGCTGTTGATCCGTGTCACGGGCGATACGATCGCGCTTTCCCCGCCGCTGATCATTGAGAGCGGCGAAATCGGAAATATCGTCTCGATCCTGGGAGATGCCCTGAAACGAGCAGAATAGGACCGGCTCGGCGCGTTTCTGTTTGGCGGTCAACCGCCGAGCAGAAACGCAAGGCATTGGGGTGAGGATTCCTGCCAAGCGCATGCGGCCGCGGTCAACATGTTCGGAAATGGTGCTTCGAACGGTTTGCTTTTTGATCCGGCCGGGATAAGGATCGCCTCATGTGATCAAGGAGCGTTCCATACCGATGTCGAAACCCCGGTTGAGAAGGGAAGCAGATCTCCTTCTGCATCGTGGGACCAGGGCTGCCAGTGGCGACTATCCAGTGAGCCGCGCCCGCAGGCCTGTCGCCGTGCAACGCCTGATCGGCGCGCTGGGAAACATCATGCTGTCCGACGCTGCTCCATTCATGGAGAAATTTGTCGCGGGGAAAGTATTCCACCTGCTCCAGGAACCGGGCGCCATCGCAAACAAACCGGCCACCTCGCTGCCCCTGGCTCCGCAATTGCAGTTTGCGCTGCGCATTTTGGCTTTGACGGGTGAGCCTTTCGCAGAGGTCGCTGCGGCCATCAACGACGTCGCCAAGAGCCTCGAATGGGTTGCGAGCAAAACCGGCCCGTTTGCCAGCATCAACATAGAACATACGCATGCGCATGCGGTCGTGGCCGGTATATCCGGCGTGGAAGAGCGAAGCGACGTGGCTCTCGGCCTCACGATCATGGCGCCTTACAGCCGTTTCCCTGACCACATACAGTATCGCTCCCGGGTTTTTCTGGCGCTATCCGACTGCGAGTTCTCCTGCGACGACAAGGGCTGGCAGCGCGGTTCCATCGGTTCGATTTTTTTCAACGAAGCGGGGCACAATGTCGCGATGCGGTGCACCGCACGTCCGCTTCTGGCCGCCTGGTGCCATGTCGAACGATAACTGAGTGCCTTCTTGCATTGCCTCTTGACGTCTGCGCGCCAAACCTTTGAATTACAAGGGCACTCTAGAGAGGACAAACCCCTGCGCAGCAGCGACACATATTCCGTATCCGGCGAGATGGCCGGTCGCATTTACGACCGCGACTGGGAAGCAAGCGGCATCGGTCCCTTTTCCTCGTGGCCGGCCGGATTGAAATCGGCCGTCGACATCATGCTGCCCGCCAAGGCGCAGATCGTCATATTCTGGGGCCGTGATTTTATCGCTCTCTATAATGACGCCTATGCCCCTACAATCGGGCGCAAGCATCCTCAGGCGCTCGGCCGCCCCGCCCGCGAGCACTGGAGCGAATTGTGGAGCGATCTGGAACCGCTCCTGCGACGTGTTCTTGATCACGGAGAGACAGTGGTTGCCAAGGACCGCCCATTCTATATCGAGCGACACGGCTATCCTGAGACTGTTCACTTCGACATCTCCTATTCACCGATCAGGGACGAAGCGGGAGAGGTCGGCGGCGTCTTCTGCATCGTCAGCGAGACCACTGAACGCGTCAGGTTCGAGACCGCGTTGCGGGAGAGCGAGGAGCGGTTTCGTGCCATATTCTCACAAACGGCCGCAGGCATAGGCCAGTCTGATCTCGCGGGCCGTCTGCTCTTGGTCAACAGCCGTTTCTGCGACATCGTCGGATACACGGAAGCCGAGCTTCTGAAGATGCGAGTGCAGGACATCACCTTTCCCAAGGATCTGGACAACTATGTCCAATCGTTCAGGAGGATGGTGGAAACCGGCGAAAGCTTTGACATCGAGAAACGCTACGTTCGCAAGGATGGCAGCCTCGTATGGGTAGCGAGTTCCGTCTCGCCTCTTCGCGACAAGAATGGAGAGATACGGCAAACCGCAGCGGTTGTCGTCGATATCACCGAACGCAAGCGGGCCCAGGAGGTTGAACGCCGGCTTGCCGCGATCATTGCTTCGTCCGACGATGCCATTCTCGGCACCGACCTGAACATGAGGATCACGAGTTGGAATATCGGAGCAGAAAAGCTCTACGGCTATTCGGCTGAGGAAGCGATCGGCCGCTCGGTCATCATTCTGGTTCCCGATGACAGGATTGAAGAGGAGCCCGCGATCATCAGGCAGGTCAGTGCCGGCCGGAAGGTCGAGCCTTATGAGACCAAGCGCCGACGCAAGGATGGCGGGCTTGTCGACGTCCTGCTCAGCGTTTCACCAATTTTCGACGCCTATGGCAGGATTGTCGGGGCCTCAAAAATAGCGCACGACATCAGCGCCCGAAAGGAGGCCGAGCGGCTCCAGACAGTTCTCGTGGGCGAACTGAACCATCGTGTGAAGAACGTGCTCGCGACCGTGATGGCGATTGCGCGACAGACCCTCGGTCGCGAGCAGGCAACCCGGGCCGGCGTGGACGCTTTCGAGGCCAGACTGGCCTCGATGGCCAAGGCACATGATCTCCTGACACACGGCAACTGGGAGCAGGCCGAACTGGAAGCCGTCATCAAGCAGTCTCTGTCTCACTATCAGCGTGACAGGTTTTCGATCTCGGGCCCGAGCATCCAACTGGCGCCGCGGGCGGTTGTGTCAATCTCGCTGGCTCTGCATGAATTGGCGACGAATGCAGCCAAGTATGGTGCCTTGTCCGAACCGGAAGGCCACGTTACGATTGAATGGTCGCTTGGCGCCGATAACAAGCTGAGGTTGCGCTGGCAGGAAATGGGGGGGCCGACCGTTGCTCCTCCATCGCGAAAGGGCTTCGGCTCGCGCCTGATCGAAAACCTGCTGGCGGCCGAGTTGAAGGGTGACGTAACGATCAGCTACGACCCAGCCGGCGTCATCTGCGAGGTCGACGCCGCTGTCGGCGCCGGATGGGATCATGATCGTTCGAGCGATCCAGCGCCGTAGTGGCGAACACCGCCTGCGTCAGGCGGTGTTCACTTCACAAGCAGTGGCGCCTTGCCTCTCACACGTTCGTAGAGGTCGATGACGTCCTGATTGAACATCCGTACGCAGCCAGACGAGGCGTTCTTGCCGATCGTTTGCCATTCCGGAGAGCCGTGGATGCGATAGAGCGTATCCTGGCCATCCTGAAAGATGTACAGCGCGCGTGCCCCGAGGGGATTATTCACGCCGGGCTGCATGCCTTGCTTCCACTGTTCGAGTTTCGGATTGCGACTGATCATCGACGGTGTCGGCGTCCATGTCGGATACTTTCGCTTCCACTGAATGATTGCGCGCCCCTTCCATGCCCGGCCCTGGGCACCGAGGCTCACACCGTAGCGAATGGCTCGTCCATCCTTCACCACCAGGTAGAGAAACTTTTTCTCCGTCTCGACCACGATGGTGCCCGGCGGCTCGTCCGTCGCATAATCGACTTCCTGGCGCAAATAGTCGGGATGGACCGCTGTGTGATCTATCGCGGGCCAGCGAAACTCACCCTCGTCGACTTCGGCATAAGCGAGGGAGTAGTCCGGCTTCTCGGAAGCCCGCTCCACGGGCTGGATCGCAGGCTGCGGCTCTGGTTCGGGCGCAATCGTCTCAATGGAGGGAGCCGGGGCAGTTCCGACAATTCGTTCTGAGGGAAGTTGCGTACAAGCAGCAAGAAGCAAGGCACCGGCCGCTGCCAACAGCGGTCGGATCATGGAGGTGGCATGCAATTTCAAAGATTCCGATTCATGTTTCAGTCAGGCAAGACATGTCTACTCGCTCATACCATGGCTGAAATGTGTTTTCGGTCATCAGAAATGCAGGACGAGGTCGCGTTACGGCGAGACTGTTGAAAGAGGACAACAATTGGCTGTTGCCCATAGCCGCGTTCCGGTTCTGCGAGGAGCTCGCGGTTTCTCCCAATCCGCGCTATGCCGTAATCCGAAATCCGGAGGGGACGCTGTCCGGGGATACCGGTAAGGCCTCGACAGCTTGCACCGACGCGCCGGGGGGGCCTTTCCAAAATTCCTTCAGCATCGCCGAGACAGCCGTCTCCGGCCCCGCAATAAGCGCCGTCACGGATCCATCGGTCTCGTTGCGGACCCAGCCCGCAAGGCCGAACTCCTCAGCCCGGACCCGTGTCCACACGCGAAAACTGACGCCCTGGACCAGACCGGATATCCGCACCCGAACGGCTTTGGAATTCTCGCCCATGCTTGCCTCCGTTGGTCCGCGCCTTCTATGCAATCTGGCGCACAAGGAGAGAATTCAAGCACTGCCGGCGCAGCCGCTTGCGCCGGCTGTTAAGCATCATTTGCTATTGCGCGATTTTCAACGCCATCACTGCTTGTTCCGCTGGACTGAATCGAATGACGCGCTACATTGGTAAGTGCTTCAACTTGAAGGGATCTCGATCATGCGCAGGCTTATCGCAGTGACTTCAGTGCTCCTCCTCAGTTTCGCCGGTTCAGCCTTTGCGCAAGCAAATATGGGGATGGACAGCAGCGGCCGCCTCGACGGGTCGCCGCCGCTTGGAACCTCGCCTGATACTGAAGGAACAGGTGGAGGCGGGCTCTCGATACCGATCGACTTTGGCACCACGACGACGAGCACCAACTCCATACAATGGACCGGTTGCCCCGAGGGCCAGCACCGAACGGTGCGTGGAACCAACACCCTTACCAATCAGGCGTGCCGGAACAACAATTGAGCCATCACGTCGAAACCGTCCCCCGCGCGCCTCGCTGGCGGTTCGCGGGGAACTTCTTTTGTGCTAGGGGAACCGCGCAACGCGAGGCACGACAGACATGCTCCCCTGGGTCCAACTAGATTCCGCGCCCATCCCCGGAGAAAGCGGCGAATTGCGCCTCAAGCAACGAGGCAGCGAATTTTCGATCATGCTGGGCTCGAACGAGCTGATGAACAGCCGCCTGAGCGGCTCGGAGGAGGCGCTCGCAACACTTTCCCGTGATAAGATCGCGGGACGTCCTCGCCCGAACATGCTGATCGGTGGTCTCGGAATGGGCTTTACGCTGCGTGCCGCCCTCTCGGCCCTGCCGGCGGATGCATCCGTCACGGTTGCAGAGCTGGTGCCGGCGGTGGTGCAATGGGCACGCGGTCCGATGTCGGCGGTTTTTCAAGGGTGTCTCGACGATCCGCGTGTGGCCATCCATCAAGGCGATGTTGGCGAACTGATCCGGCAAAGCAAGGCGAAATTCGACGCCATCCTGCTTGACGTCGACAATGGGCCGGACGGCCTGACGCGTCGTTCCAACGACAGCCTCTACGATTTCGCTGGCCTGCGTTCCGCACGCGATGCCTTGCGACCCGGAGGTGTTCTTGCCGTCTGGTCATCCGGGCCGGATGCCGGTTTCACCCGTCGGCTTCGTGACTGCGGCTTTGCCGTCGAGGCTGTCAATACGCGCGCCAACGGAAAACGCGGAGGCGCGCGTCATGTCATCTGGCTGGCCGTCAAGTAGTTCAGCTTGACTGAACGCGTCGCGCGGCGGCAATCGCGCTGGCGGCGCCCGACCGTAGCTGTTGCGTGTCGGCCCCGGCAATGACGAGATCGAAGCCCATCTTCAACAATTCTCCGGCCCGCTCGCCGTTGCTGCCGAAGACACAGCCGAATTTGCCGTGAGCACGGCAACGGGCGATGAGGTGCTTGAGAACGCCGTCGACCTCCGCCGTGTCAGGTGCCAGCTTCGTTCCATTCGACAGGGCAATCGAGAGATCGGACGGACCGACGAAAATACCGTCAATTCCCTCAACACGCATGATTTCATCCGCAGCATCAAGGGCTGCACGCGTCTCGATCATGGCAATGGCCACGGTCTCTTCATTCGCGGTCGCGAGATACTCAGCGGCCGAAAGTCCCGTGTGGTTGATCGCCAGCGTCGGCCCCCAGCTGCGCTCGCCGGCCGGCGGATACTTGGTGGCCTTGGCGAAGGCCTCGGCGTCAGACACCGAATTGATCATCGGCGCAATGATGCCCGAGGCTCCCGCATCGAGAAGACGCGAGGCCGATGCGAAATCACCGACCGGAATTCGGGCGAGCACCGGCTTGCCGGCAAGCCGCCCCTGTCCAATGCCAACGGCTGCCGATCCGATATCCCAGACGCCATGCTGCATATCAAGCACGATGGCATCGAAGGCCTCTTGCGCCAGATGATTGACGAAAAGCGGATCGGGAATGCCGATCCACGCGGAAATCAATCCGTCCCCACCGCCTCTGATCCGCCTTGCGAAGCCGTCGATCGTCGTTGCGCCAGTCATGCCATGCTCCTTTCGCGGTTTAGCCAGCCGCGCGCTGCTTTTCCTGATGGAAGTCCTCGATGAATGCCTTTTCAAGCAGGATGCCGTCCCACTCATCGGCAAAGAATGTTGAATCGTAGATCAAGGTATAGGGTCCGCCGTAACCTGCCGTCCGGCACGCTTCCAGGCACTTGCGGTAGTCGGCGCTATCAAGCCCCGCTTCGTTGAAATTGGCCTTGGCGTGGCAGAGTTCCGCACGGCGCATGATGTCGGAAAGCCCTGCGTATTTTTCAGGCGCAGCCCAGTTTCCGAGGTCGCCGTTCAGGCCGACTTTGCCCTGCAGTGTATCGAGCAGCCAATTGGTTTCCTTCGGCGAAGGCAGAAGGTCGAACCAGTTCTCTGTGACAATGCGAACGCCGCTGTTCTCGGCCTGCTTTCCAAGCCAACCGAGATGGCCCGCGGCCCGCTCAAGGTTTTCTGCGGTCGGCATCTGCTTGCCGGCGATCACACGCATGTTCCTGGCGCCAAGCGATTCCGCGACCCCAATCCAGCCGGCAATCCACTGAATGTCGCGTTCCGCGGTCTCTGGATGGCTGGGATCGCCATCTTCGACAAGGAGTGTCTGAAGCAGGATGCCGGCGTCCTGAAGCGCCGAGCGCATCTCCGCGAGATAGGCGGCTTCGATACTTGGCAGATGGAACGAGCATATCTCAAGTCGCCCGATGCCACGCTTGGCAAGTTGCCCGGGAATGTCGGTCAGCGGGGAACGCCCCGGCCCATATGGCTCCTTGGGCGCCGCACTTTTTTCCGGATCGGGGCTGTAGGGATAGACGGCCCCCAGGAGCCGATGCAGCGACCACGTCGAAACTGCAAAACGTCCATTCTGCAAATTGCTTTCAGTCATGTTCTCCTCCCGGGAGCAATGCCTACGATCTCACGTAAATTCTCCGCGGATAACTGTCTCCGCCGAAAGCGCCGCGCCAAGGAGCGCTTCGTCCCGCTTGCCCACGGCAGAAAGCAGGAAGCCGACCGGCATGTCGGCATCTCCCGTCCCGCAGGGGATCGATACGCCGCACCAATCGAGGAAGTTGCCGAAAAGCGTATTGCGCAAGGTCTTCCCGTTGGTTGCGAAAAACAAATCGTCGTCGGCCTCCAATGGGGCGATCGGCGGCGCCACATGGGCGACCGACGGAAACGCAACGAAGCTGTCACCGACAAGGCGGTCGACATCGGCGATCAACCGCTCGCGGGCTTCGAGGATCGCCAGATAGGCCGCAAGCGTGGTCTTCTCCCCCAGTCGAGTGCGCACGACCACGCGGCGATCCATGTCGTCAGCCGCAGGCCCAGCCAATCGCTCGCGGTGAAGCACATAGGCTTCGGCCGTGACCAGGGCACCATATCGAGCCATCAGCGCCAATATCTCGTCAAAAGCCGGGATCTTGATCCGGCTGATCGATGCACCCTCCGCCTCCAGCCAATCGACCGCCGTCTCGAAAGTTGCGACCACGCCAGCTTCAGCACCATCGAAAACGATATTGTCAGGGATAACGATGTCCAACTCCTTGAGTGGGCGAGCGGCTATTGACGGCGCTGACGCGCCTCGCATTCCCGCGTCGATCCACACCGCATCCTGAACGGTCCTGCAGAGCGGACCAAGCGAATCCAGGCTCTTTGCCAGCGGGAAGACGCCTGCCATCGGATAGCGACCGCGCGTTGCCTTGTATCCGACGATACCGTTGAGGGCAGCCGGGATGCGCACGGAACCTCCCGTGTCCGTCCCCATCGCCACCGGCACGAGGCCAGCTGCCACCACAACGCCAGCGCCGGAAGATGAGCCACCCGGAATGCGCGGAACATCATTGCTGCGCGGATTGCGCGGCGTGCCGTAGTGTGGATTGAGGCCGAGCCCGGAGAAGGCGAACTCGCTCATGTTCGTGCAGCCAATCGAGACCATGCCCGCCTGTTTCAGCGTTGCCACGACAGCCGCGTCCGCCTGCGCAGCCGGCTCTCTGGCCAGTACTGTCGACCCGGCCGTCGTTGTCCGCCCCTTGATGTCAAACAGGTCCTTCCAGGCGATCGGTATGCCGTCCAGCATTCCGCACGAGCGACCCTCTCTCATTCGCTTCGATGAGGCCTTCGCCTCTTCCGTTGCGCGATCCTTGAAGATTGCCGTAAAGGCCGCCTGGTCGGCATAGGCCTCGATGCCGTCGATAACAGCTTCCGTCACTTCGATGGGATCGACCGCTGTTGTTTGAATGAGACTGGAAAGCTGCGCGATGGACATCGCGCCAAATGATTTGGTCATGGGGGCATCCGCAATCTGACTGATCATCCGAACTAAGCTGAATTTTGTCGAGGAGCCAAGCCCTCAAAGTTCCAAATCAAACCGATTGGTTCGATTTTATGAACACTGCGTTTGTGTATCCGGTCTTCAATCGAGTTCCAAAAGAACACACATGCGTATTCGTGCTGTTCGCCGGCGAGAGGACGATCATGTGTCGGCGCACGCATCAGTGTAGGAGTTAACAAAATGACAAACAGCGAGAGTTGGAACGCGGCGCGTGGCGACGTGGCACACCACCACGCAACAGATGACGAGTTGAATGGCATGGGTGAACGCGAATACGCCGAGCATGTTGGTGCACACAAACCTTCAATATCAGAGCGCTTCATCGTTCTTGCGGCCTTTGCGCTTCTAGGCATTGCAGGACTGACGGTCCATTTCACCGCCCCCATGGCATCGGGCCTCGACACGGCAGCTGTCGGGTCAATCTCGGATTCATTGCCCTCGGTCGATTATTGCCGGGAGCACAGCCCATACCCGGACAGGTCCTGCTGAGGACCTGTCGAGTTCCGGGCAACCCTCCCCCATGATATAGTTATGCGCAAGGGGAGGATCGTCGATGCCCGATGAGATTGATTATGATCTGGATCGCTTCGTTCATGCGCAGAATGGTGCCTACGAGCGAGCGCTTTCGGAATTGAGAGCCGGACACAAGCGATCCCACTGGATGTGGTTCATATTTCCCCAGATCGCCGGGCTCGGCTCATCATCCATGGCAGAGAAATATGCCATCCGCTCGGCGGAAGAGGCCACCGCCTATCTCGCGGACCCGGTCCTCGGTAGCAGACTATTGCGCTGTGTCGATGCCGTCCTTTCGATCGAGGGCAAATCCGCCCATGAGATCCTTGGGTCTCCTGATGATCTCAAGCTGCGGTCGTCCATGACCCTCTTTGCGGCGATCAGCGATCACGGGTCGGCTTTCCACAAAGTCGTTGACCGGCTCTATCGCGGCGAGTTCGACGATCGCACCATTCAGCTTCTGGACGCCAGTAGCTAGAGCCGTTCAGGGCCCGCGCGAGCGCTCCAGCGTATCGATCTCGCTTGAAATTTCGCAGAGCTTCTCTCGCAGCTCTTGATCGGTGCCATCATCGATCTCTTCGTCACCGAAGCAATCGCGCGCCTCATAGAGCTCGAGCTTTGCCTCGAGCTCGGCTCGTTTTGCATACAGACGATGAAGATAGAGATAGTCCATGCCTTTACTTCCCGCATCTTCCGAAACGGGCATAAAGGCATATGGTTCCCGCCGATCGGCGGGTGCCATCACGCAAAGGCGGCGATGGCAGCGTTGCAGGCCTTGGAGAAATGATTGCAACATGTGTCGTTGCCCATGGCTTGCCGCGTAACGCGAGCCCCCTCCAGAAGGAGCGTCAGTGTATCGGCCAGCAGCTTCGGTTCGCGCGCATCGGCTGCTCGACAGAGCGCTTCGAGCCGGTCGCGTTGCTCAGCCTTGTGGCGCTCGATCACGCTATAGGCGGGATGCCCCTCACCTTTCAGCTCAATGGCTGCATTGGCGAGATCACAGCCGACGTGCTCGCCGCAAAGGCTTTGCGTTCGCGCTTCGATCCATGCCCTGAGCTGCGCCTTCGGGTCGCCGGGATGGGTTGTCTCGAGATCGCGCCAGATTGTTTCGGCTCTTTCCGAAGCGCGGCGCAGCGTCTCGCAGACCAGCTCGTCCTTGGAGCCGAAATGCCGGTAGAGCGTCATCTTGTTGGTCAGCGCCGCATCTGCAATCGCATCCACACCGATGCCACGGATGCCGTGCTCGCGAAAAAGCTCGGCAGCGGTGGAGACGATGCGCTCCCGTGGCGGGATTTTCTCGTCAGTATTTGCGGGAGACAGCAGGCTCAATGATTCTGATTTTTTTGCGGACAAGGTCCTTGACATCCATGTGACCGATCGGTAACAAATGCATTGTTACTTACCGGTAACACCACTCTCTGCGGAAGTCAACGTGGTTGATTTGATCGCAACAGGGTGAAACACGGGCTACCGCCCACGAAAGGAGGCAAACCATGAGCAAGACCAGAGAAGACCTGACCATTACCGAAGCCCTTCACGACCCCCTAATCGCCATGGTGCTCCGTGCCGACGGCGTGAAACTTGACGATTTCAAGCGTCTGCTTGAGACGGCCGCCAGGAAGCGCGAACAGCGGACCTCTCCAGTGGGCAAGTTTCTGAACGTGATCCCAAACAACCCGGCTGCCATGTGCAGCTATTGCTGAAGTTTCGGGCGCTTCCCTGCCCCTGTGAGAGTCGTCGCTGGCCAAGCGACGGCTCTTTTCGTTTAAACTGTTATTTTTAGAGCAAGTCGTATTTCAAGCTCGCGAGATAGTCGGGGTTGGCGACGGCATCGATCCCGGCGATCTTCTCGCCGTCGAAGGTCAGAAGCAGGACGACGCGCAGGTGTCCCCCCACGACCACCACCAGCCCGAACTCTCCATCGATCATCGCCGGCTGCGCCGCCTGAGCCCGACCCCTGAACGTCTCTGCCACCGCATCCGCGCCGAAAAGCTCGCGAACCGAAGGGTTGTACCGCATCGCCGCAGTGTCCGGGGTGAACACGACCTGCGGATCGAGGATTGACAGCAACGCCCTGATGTCACCGAGGCGCGAAGCCGCAAGGAATGCGTGGACGATCTGCTTCTTGCGCGCTGCGTCCGCCTCCGGCACATCGGTCTTGCCTTGAACCCGACGGCGAGCACGGCTTGCCAGTTGTCGCGTTGCCGCCGAAGAGCGATGAATGATCGGCGCAATGTCGTCGAAGGGGAGATCGAACATATCGTGCAGCACGAAGGCAACGCGCTCGGCCGGCGCCAATGTTTCGAGGATAACGAGTAGCGCCATGCCGACGGAGTCGGCAAAAGCCACTTCCCGCTCCGGATCAACGGTCTTGGACGTGTCGGCCAGGCGTTCATGGACGGGTAGATCGAACGGCTCTTCCCGGCGTGTCTTTCTCGACCGCAGCATGTCGAGGCAGATGCGCGCCACAACCGTCGTGAGCCAGCCGCCGATATTGTCGATCGCGTCAGCATCAGAGCGGCCGAGCCGCAGCCAGGCCTCCTGAACAGCGTCGTCGGCCTCGGCGCGGGAGCCCAGCATGCGATAGGCGACGGCGCCCAGATGCGCCCGATTCGCCTCAAATTCTCCCGCCAGCCAATTTTTCTCATCCATTGTCACATTCCTCCACGGTGTTCCGTCAACTCCATGACGAACAAAAGCCGGCCGATGTGACAGCACGTCCGGCGGCGTCAGTTTGGAAAACACACCATGGAGAAACGTGATGCAAGCAAGAATGGGAAATCCGGCGATCGTCATTCCCGACGCAATGCAGGCGCTGCATGCCCTCGGGACGATACCCGCCAAAACAGGTCTGTCGCCAATCCTTTTGGAACTCGTCAATCTACGCGCCAGCCAGATCAATGGTTGCAGCGTCTGCATCGACGGACATCCACGGATCGCCAAGAAGGCTGGCGAGACGGACGAGCGCCTGTTTGCCGTCAGCGCCTGGCGTGACACGCCCTATTTCACGCCGGCCGAACGCGCAGCCCTTGCGCTGACGGAGGCGGTCACCCGCGTCAGCGATCGCGCCGACCCAGTGCCTGACGACATCTGGGATGAAGCCACGCGGCATTTCGACGGCAAGAGCCTGGCAGCCCTTGTCATCGCCATCGCCAACATCAACGTCTGGAACCGGCTGAACATCGCCACCCGTCAGATTGCCGGTGAATGGAAGCCGTAAACAGAATCGGGCCGCTGTCTCGTCGACAGCGGCCCGATAAAACGGCCTAGGGAGGCTAAGGGTCAGATGATGCCGCCGCCGCCGGCAATCGAGGCCGGGCGTTCGGCGGCAATCTTCCTGCGGTAGCCGCTCGCGCGGTATGTCGCCACAGGATCGATCGCACCGCCAGAACGGCGACGCGCTTCTGCAAGGATCGGCTCGACGTCCGTGCGGTAGCCGCGCTTCAGCGTTTCGGTCGCCATCAGCGCGTCGTTTTCATCCTGGTAGCCAGCCAACGCCTTGCGATCGACGATCAGCGCCTGCGCGTAGGCGCGGCGGATTTCGTTGGCGCTGTTGATCAGGCTTTCGATCGGATCGGTCACGTTGTGCGATTGGTCGATCATGTGGGCCGGATTGAAGTCGTTGACACCGCGCTGCTCTGCCTCGACCAGCTCGTTGAAGACGAGGAAGAGGCGATAGGGCTCGATCGCACCGGCATCGAGGTCGTCGTCACCATACTTCGAGTCATTGAAGTGGAAGCCGCCGAGTTTGCCGAACTGAATCAGGCGGGCAACGATCATTTCGATGTTGGTGTTCGGTGCATGGTGACCAAGGTCGACCAGGCACTGCGCCTTCGGGCCGAGCGTCTGGGCGATGAGGTAGTTGGTGCCCCAGTCCTGCACGACTGTGGAATAGAAGGCCGGCTCATACATCTTGTGCTCGGAAAAGAGCTTCCAATCGTCAGGCAGAGCCTTGTAGATATCGGCCATCGAAGCGAGATAGCGTTCGAATGCTTTGGTGAAATTGCTCTGGCCGGGGAAGTTCGAGCCGTCGCCAACCCAGACCGTCAATGCTTTCGAGCCGATCGCCTTGCCGATCTCGATACATTCAATGTTGTGCTCAACCGCCTGCGCACGTGTTGCAGCGTCGGTGTGGCTGAGCGAACCGAATTTGTAGGAATGCTTCTGGCCCGGCGCATCGGAGAAGGTGTTCGAATTCATCGCGTCGAAACCGAGGCCGAGCTGATCGCCCTTTGCCTTCAGTTCCTTGGCATCTGTCTTGTCCCACGGAATGTGCAGGGAGACGTTCGGCGTGGCGCACGTCAGCTCGTTGATGACGGAGCAGTCGTCGAGCTTGTCGAAGATGCCGCGCGGTTCGCCGGTGCCGGGGAATCGGGCAAAGCGGGTGCCGCCGGTGCCAACGCCCCAGGACGGAACAGCGACGAAGAATTCGGATACCCGGCGCGTGATGTTTTCAATGTCGATGCCGCGGCGCGACAGATTGGCGCCGAGCGCTTCATAGTCGGATTTGAGCGCTGCTGCGCGCTTGTCGTTTTCCTGCGCAATCAGGTCCTGCGCGATTTTTGACTCGGCCATGGGTTCCTCCCCGGACATGTGGATGAAAGGCGGCGGGCATTTGCCCGCCGCAGCAGTTGGACTTAGCGCGGGAAGCTCTGAGCGTTGCCGGCATCCACGTTGATGATGTTGCCGGTTGATTTCGCCGAGAGATCCGACGCCAGGAAGTAGATGGCTTCGGCGATGTCCTCGGGGAAGACATTGAGCTTCAGCATGGAACGCTTGCGGTAATGCTCCTCGAGCTCGTTGATCTCGATCTTGGACGATGCCGCCCGCTGTTCACGCCACTCTCCGCTCCAGATCTTCGAACCACGCAGCACGGCGTCCGGATTGACGGTGTTGACGCGAATACCGGCTTCTGCGCCTTCGAGCGCCAGGCAACGGGCAAGATGGATCTCGGCAGCCTTGGCCGTGCAATAGGCAGCAGCATTCGGCGACGATGCCAGACCGTTCTTGGAGGCGACGAACACGACGTTGCCACCGAGATCCTGCTTGCGGAACAGGCGGAATGCCTCGCGCGACACGAGGAAGTAGCCGGTCGCCAGGATGTCGATGTTCTTGTTCCACATCGAAAGCTCAGTGCTTTCGATCGGGGCGGACGAAGCGATACCAGCATTCGATACAAGGATATCGACGCCACCGAACTCAACACAGGCTTCCGCGAAGGACGAGATCACGCCGTCCTCCTTGGTTACATCAAGCTTGACGCCGCGCACGGCGTCGGCGCCGAATTGCCTGGCGAAATCGGCCTTCGTGTTGTCGAGCGCTTCCTGGTCGATATCGGCCAGGACCACGCAGGCCCCCTCGCCGATCAGGCGGGCAGCGGTCGCACGGCCGATGCCGCCGGCACCGCCGGTGACGAAGGCAACCTTGCCGGCAAGGCTCTTCGGCTTCGGCATGCGCTGAAGCTTGGCTTCTTCGAGCAGCCAGTACTCGATATCGAAGGCTTCCTGCTCCGGCAGGCCCTGATATTCGGAAACGGTCGAGGCACCGCGCATGACGTTGATGGCGTTGACGTAGAACTCGCTGGCGATGCGGGCTGTCGCCTTGTCGCGGGCAAACGACAGCATGCCGACGCCGGGAACGAGGAAGATGACCGGGTTCGCATCGCGCATGGCGGGCGAATTGTCATGCTTGCAGTCGTTGTAATAGCGCGCGTAGTCGGCGCGGTAGTCTTCGAGCGCCTTGTCGAGACCGGTAACGATTGCATCCACATCAGGCTTTGCCGGATCGAAGTCGACTATCAGCGGGCGGATCTTGGTGCGCAGGAAATGATCAGGGCAGCTGGTGCCGAGCGCGCCAAGCGGCTGCAGGTTCTTCGAATTGACGAATTCGAGAACGGCATCCTGATCGTCGAAATGGCCGAGCTTGCGTTCCGCCTTGCCGATGCGACCGCGGATTTCAGGCATCAGGCGGGCCGCAATGGCACGGCGCTGCTCGACCGGCAGGCTTGAGGTGGCAGCACCGCCGAAGATCGTCTTGCCCTCGGTCTTTTCCGCAAACCAGACGATCGCCTTGTTGATGATGTCGAGCGTCAGCTCGTAGCAGGCCTTGGCATCGTTTGCCCAGGTAAAGAGACCGTGGCTTTCGAGCACGACACCCTTGGCATGCGGATTTGCCTTGACGAAGGCTTCGAGATCGAGGCCGAGCTGGAAGCCCGGGCGGCGCCACGGCAGCCAACCGATTTCGTCGCCGAAAATCTGCTTCGTCAATTCCTTGGAGTTCCTGGAGGCAGCGATTGCGATGATCGCGTCCGGATGCATGTGATCGACATGGGTGAAGGGCACGAAACCGTGCAGCGGCGTGTCGATCGAGGCCGCACGGCTGTTGAGGTTATAGGTGCAGTGCGGGAGGAAGCCGACCATGCGGTCTTCGTCTTCGACGCCTTTATAGATGCCCTTCAGGGAAACAAGCTTGTCCTGATAAAGAGTGGCGAAGCCGTCAAGCTTGATGGTCCCGACGTCGCCGCCCGAACCCTTGACCCAGAGAACCTTGACCTTCTCGCCGGTCAGCGGATCGGTTTCCATGACCTTGGCAGAGGTGTTCCCGCCGCCATAGTTGGTGATGCGCTTGTCGGCACCCAGCAAATTCGAGCGATAGAGCAGCTTTCCAGGCTCATCGAGGCCTGCCGCGTATGAATCGTCCCAACGGTTATCAAGAAGCCGGACGGTTGCCGCCATGTCATCCTCCCATGTAAAATTTCTTGGACGCGCGAACGAACTCGACGCTCCTTTGCGGTCACGGTATCGCTCATCAAAACGGACATTGTCAATCGAAAACGATCAAAATCGATTATGCTGCAGCGCAATATGAAATTTTATGATCGTTTTTGATTGACACATTCTCACAACTGCGAAATAAGCAAGCTAGGAGGAACCCCATGCACGAACGCGAACGCCATCGCATCATATTGAGCGCCGTTCAGGAAAAGTCGGTCGTTACGATTCAGGATATTTCCGAATTGACCGAGGCTTCCGAGGCGACGATCCGGCGTGACATCGCGGCCCTTCATGTGCAGGGAAAGATCCGGCGTGTACGCGGTGGCGCAGAGGCCGTGCATCCGCCGCAACTCGGCAATCTGGCCGGGCGGCCCTTCAGGGTTTCGGAATCAGTCAACATCGACAAAAAGCGCTCAATAGCGCGCGCTGCCGTTGATCTCTGCGATCAGGGCGATGCGATCATCATCAATGGTGGGACCACCACGTTTCAGATGGTGCACTTCATGGCCGCCCATCGTATGCAGGTGATGACCAACTCGTTTGCGATTGCCGAGCATCTGGTCAAGCACTCGAAGAACACGGTAACGGTCCCCGGCGGGGTGATCTACCGCGAGCAGAGCCTGATCCTGTCGCCATTCGACAATGATGCGATCCGCAATTTCTACGCTCGCCGCTTCTTCATCGGCGCGCAGGGCGTCGGTCCGCTCGGCATCATGGAATCCGACGCGCAGATCATTCAAAGCGAACAGAAGCTGATGCACCAGGCCGACGAACTCGTTGTCATGGTCGATTCCAGCAAATTTCACCGCCGGTCGAGCCTCATTTTGTGCCCGCTCGACCGTGTTTCGACGATCATTACGGACGACGGTGTTCCCGAGGACTCCGTCCGGATGATCGAGGATGCGGGCATCAAGCTCGTCATTGCGAGCACGATCTCGCAAGTGAAGGAGGATTCCTCGTCGGTTGCCTGAGGGGCCCCGTCAGGATGTAGTTAAGTCTTATCAACGTGGGAGGATAAAGCATGAAATTCGCAAAATCACTCGCCGTCGGCGTCGCCTTTGCGGTGGCCCTGATGGCAGGCGCAGCAAGCGCCAAGGACGTCAAGATCGGCCTGGTCGTGAAGTCTCTCGGCAACGGCTTCTTCGAAGCCGCCAACAAGGGCGCACAGGAAGCGGCAAAGGAACTCGGCGGCGTGGAAGTTATCTACATCGGCCCGACCTCGACGACGGCAGAGGGCCAGATCGAAGTCATCAACTCTTTGATCGCCCAGGGCGTTGATGCCATCGCCATCTCCGCCAATGACCCGGACGCTGTCGTACCGGCCCTGAAGAAGGCCAAGCAGCGCGGCATCAAGGTCATCTCCTGGGATTCCGGCGTCAACAAGGACGGCCGCATCCTGCAGCTGAACCCGTCGTCCAACGAGCTGATCGGCAAGATGTGCCTGACGCTCGCCAAGGACCACCTGGAAGGCGGCAAGGGTGACTTCGCAATCCTGTCGGCAACGACCACCTCGACCAACCAGAACATCTGGATCGACCAGATGAAGAAGCAGCTCAAGGACTTCCCGGGCCTCAACCTCGTCACGACAGTTTACGGCGACGATCTGTCTGACAAGTCCTATCGCGAAGCCGAGGGCCTACTGAAGTCGAACCCGAACGTCAAGGTCATCGTCGCTCCGACGACGGTCGGCGTTCTGGCCGCTTCCAAGGTTGTCGAAGACAAGGGTCTTGTCGGCAAGGTCTACGTGACCGGCCTCGGCCTGCCGTCTGAAATGGCTGGCGCGATCAAGTCTGGTGCAACGAAGGAATTCGCCATCTGGAACCCGATCGACCTCGGTTACTCTGCCACGCAGATCGCCTACCACCTCGTAAAGGGTGACGCGACCGGCAAGCCGGGCACCGAAATCGAAGCTGGCCGCATGGGCAAGATCAAGATCGACGACAAGGGCGAAGCCGCCATGTCCGATCCGTTCGTGTACAACGCTTCGAACATCGACCAGTTCTCGAAGGTTTTCTAAGCCTCGCTTATCCAAGCAAAAACCCGGCGGTTCGCGCCGCCGGGACTTTTCATTTGAACACTGGTAAACGCTGATGAACACTGCCCTTCAACAATCCGTCGCGGGTTTCAAGACGGACGAGGCGCCCGCAATCCTCGAGATGCGCGGCATTTCGCAGATCTTCCCCGGCGTGAAGGCGCTCGATAACGTCAGCATCGCGCTCTACCCCGGCAAGGTTACCGCCCTGATCGGTGAGAACGGCGCCGGCAAATCCACACTCGTCAAGATCCTGACCGGCATCTACCGGCCGAACGAAGGCGAGATCATCGTCGACGGCAAGCCGACCACCTTCGCCAATGCGCAGGCCGCCATCGACGTCGGCGTCACCGCCATTCACCAGGAAACCGTACTCTTCGACGAGTTGACGGTTGCTGAAAACATCTTCCTCGGCCACGCGCCGCGCACGAAGTTCCGCACGATCGACTGGAAACTGATGAACAGTCGGTCGAAGGAATTGCTCCATTCGCTTGAAAGCAACATCGATCCGACGATCCGTCTCAAGGATCTCTCGATTGCTCAGCGTCACCTTGTCGCAATTGCTCGCGCACTTTCCATCGAAGCGCGCATCGTCATCATGGACGAACCTACCGCCGCACTGTCGCGCAAGGAAATCGATGATCTCTTCCGCATCGTCGAAGGCCTGAAGGCGCAGGGCAAGGCGATCCTCTTCATCAGCCACAAGTTCGACGAGCTTTATGAGATAGCCGACAATTACGTCGTTTTCCGCGACGGTCGCGCTGTTGGCCACGGCCAACTCAAGCAGACGCCGCAGGACGATATCGTCCGTCTCATGGTCGGTCGCGATGTCGAAAATGCATTCCCCAAGGTTGAAGTGGCCATCGGCGGTCCGGTGCTCGAGGTCGAGAAATACTGTCACCAGACAGAGTTTCGCGACATTTCGTTCACGCTTCGAAAGGGCGAGATCCTTGGTGTCTACGGCCTGATCGGCGCCGGTCGCTCCGAGCTCTGCCAGTCGCTGTTCGGTATCACCAAACCCGCATCGGGCACGCTGAAGCTTGGGGGCCAGGCGCTGACAATCCACTCGCCACTCGATGCGATCCGCGCCGGCATCGTCTACGTACCGGAAGAACGCGGTCGCCACGGCCTGGCGCTGCCCATGCCGATTTACCAGAACATGACGCTGCCGTCGCTCGGGCGCACATCGCGCAAGGGTTTCCTGAAGGCCGCCAATGAATTTGCCTTGGCACGCAAATATGCCGAGCGCCTGGACCTTCGCGCAGCAGCGCTCTCGGTTTCCGTCGGAACACTGTCGGGTGGCAACCAACAGAAGGTGGTCATCGGCAAGTGGCTGGCAACATTGCCGAAGGTGATTATCCTCGACGAGCCGACGAAGGGCATCGACATCGGTTCGAAGGCGGCCGTGCACGGTTTCATCAGCGAGCTTGCCGCCGAGGGACTGTCGATCATCATGATCTCGTCAGAACTGCCGGAAATCATTGGAATGTCCGATCGGGTCCTCGTCATGAAGGAAGGCCTCATGGCCGGCCTCTTCGAGCGCAAGGATCTGACGCCGGAAACGCTGGTTCGCGCCGCGACCGGTAATGCTTGAGGTAATCGGAATGTCGAGACTCCTGAAAAAACGCGAAACCCTGCTGTTCATCATTATCGCGATCATGGTTGCGACCTTCTCGACGAGAGCCCAGGATTTCGCGACACCCGGCAACCTTGCTGCCATCTTCAACGACACGTCGATCCTGATCATCCTTGCGCTCGCTCAGATGACCGTCATCCTGACGAAGTCGATCGACTTGTCGGTTGCTGCAAACCTTGCGTTCACCGGCATGGCCATTGCGATGATGAACGCCGCCTATCCCGACCTGCCGCTGATCGTCTTGATCCTCGCCGCGATCCTGATCGGCGCCTTTCTCGGCGCGATCAACGGCTTCCTTGTCTGGGCGCTGGAAATTCCGCCAATCGTTGTCACGCTTGGCACACTCACCATCTATCGCGGCATGGCGTTCGTCCTGTCAGGCGGCGAATGGGTCAACGCGCACCAGATGACGCCGACCTTTCTCAACGTGCCGCGCACCGTCGTCCTCGGCATGCCGATCCTGAGCTGGGCCGCGATCATTATCGTCGCGCTGATTTACATGCTGTTGAAACACACCCAGTTTGGCCGCTCTGCCTATGCTGCCGGCGGCAATCCGACGGCTGCGGTCTACGCCGGCATCGATGTCGGCTGGACGAAATTCCTTGCCTTTGTTCTGTCGGGAGCGCTCGCCGGGCTTGCCAGCTATCTCTGGGTCTCGCGTTATGCGGTCGCCTATGTCGATATTGCCAACGGCTTCGAACTCGACAGCGTTGCAGCCTGTGTTATCGGCGGCATCTCGATTGCCGGTGGCGTCGGCTCGGTGATCGGTACCGTGCTTGGCGCCCTGTTCCTCGGTGTCATCAAGAATGCCCTTCCCGTCATCGGCATCTCGCCGTTCACGCAGATGGCGATTTCCGGCACCGTCATCATCCTTGCCGTCGTCTTCAACGCAAGGCGCGAGCGCAATCGTGGCCGCATCATCCTGCGTGACAAGGCCGCGGCAGAGACACCAGCAGAGGTGGCAGCATGAGCACCGTCGTTTCCGCCCCGAGCGAAAAGCGCGTCATCCCGGACCGCCTCGGCACGCCGTTCAAGCGCATCATGTCGAGCTGGGAGGTCCTCCTCTTCGGCGTTGCTGTCTTGATCTTCATCTTCAACTCGCTGGCATCCCCCTACTTCCTCGACGCCTGGAACCTTTCGGACGCGACCTTCAATTTCACTGAAAAGGCGATGATCGCATTTGCCATGGCGCTGCTCGTCATTGCCGGCGAGATCGACCTGTCGGTTGCCGCCATCATCGCCCTTGCTTCGACCGCCATGGGAGCGGCAGCGCAAGTCGGTGTCGGGGCACCCGGCCTCGTTCTCATCGGCATCGGCGTCGGCCTGCTCTGCGGCATGTTCAACGGGTTTCTCGTTTCCGTCATGAAGCTGCCGTCGATCGTCGTGACGATCGGCACGATGAGCCTGTTTCGCGGCATCTCCTACATCGTCCTGGGCGATCAGGCCTATGGAGGCTATCCGGACGATTTCGCCTTCTTCGGCCAGGGCTATGTCTTCTGGGTCTTCTCCTTCGAGTTCGTGCTCTTCATTGTGCTCGCAATCGCCTTTGCGATCCTGCTGCATGCCACGAATTTCGGCCGTCAGGTCTATACGATCGGCAATAACGACTTCGCCGCCCGGTTCTCCGGCATCCCGGTCGAGCGCGTGAAATTCATCCTGTTCATATTGACGGGCGTGATGAGCGGCGTCGCCTCCGTCTGCCTGACCTCACGCCTCGGCTCCACCCGCCCCTCGATCGCTCAGGGCTGGGAGCTCGAAGTCGTTACCATGGTCGTACTCGGCGGCGTCTCGATCCTCGGTGGCTCCGGCAAGATTGGCGGCGTCGTCATTGCCGCCTTCGTCATGGGCCTTGTCACCTTCGGCCTTGGCCTCCTGAATGTGCCCGGCATCGTCATGTCGATCTTCATTGGCCTGCTGCTGATCATCACCATCGCGATCCCGATCGTCGCCCGCCGTCTCAAAGCCATGAGTTCCAAATGAAGTTGGAAAAGCACGCCTTCAAGATGACGCTGAACCCCGGCATGGAAGCCGAGTACAGGAAGCGGCATGACGAAATCTGGCCGGAGCTGGTCGACCTGCTGCAAAAATCCGGCGCCAGCGACTACTCGATCCACCTCGACCGCGAAACGAACACGCTATTCGGTGTGCTGACACGCCCCGCTGACCACACGATGGCAAGCCTGCCCGACCACCCGGTCATGAGGAAGTGGTGGGCGCACATGGCCGACATCATGGCAACCAACCCGGACAATTCCCCCGTCCAGAGCGACCTCGTCACCGTCTTCCATATGCCATGACGCCGAACTACTGCCGCATCGCCGTTCTCGACATCGGCAAGACCAATGCCAAGGTCGTGGTCCTGGACAGCGCGACCGGCGCCGAAATCGCCGTGGCGAGAACTCCGAACACGGTTCTCAAGGGTGGACTTTATCCGCACTACGATATCGACAGGCTCTGGTCCTTCACGTTGGATGCCCTTCGCTCCTTCGCCAGGAAGCCGGGTTTCGATGCCATCTCGATCACCACCCATGGCGCCTCGGCTGCGCTTCTCGACAGGACGGGCAATCTGGCCATGCCGGTGCTCGACTACGAGCATGAATATCCCGAAGACATCAGCGACGCATATGCGCGACTGCGTCCACCCTTCGAAGAAACCTTTTCGCCGCACCAAACGATGGGCCTGAACATCGGCGCGCAGCTGCATTACCAGAAGACCGCCTTTCCTGATGATTTTGCCAAGGTGGCAACGATCCTCACCTATCCGCAATACTGGACAGCACGGCTGACCGGTGTCGTGTCGAACGAGGTGACCTCACTCGGCTGCCATACCGACCTCTGGAACCCGCGCGACGGCCGCTATTCCTCGCTGGTCGATACTCTCGGCATCCGTGACCTGATGGCGCCGATCCGTTCCGCCTTCGATCCCCTCGGGCCGGTCCTGCCTGATATTGCCGACGAGATCGGCCTCACCAGCGAGATCCCCGTTTATTGTGGCATTCACGATTCCAACGCGTCGCTTCTGCCACATCTGCTTGACCGCCCAGCGCCTTTCGCAGTTGTCTCGACGGGCACATGGGTGATCAATTTCGGGGTCGGCGGCGATCTCGATCATCTCGATCCCAAGCGCGACACACTCGCCAATGTCGATGCCTATGGCCGGGCCGTTCCCTCGTCCCGCTTCATGGGCGGACGCGAATATGAAACGATCTCGGGCGAAATCGGACAGGTTGACAAGGAAAAAGTCGCCTCGGCGCTCGAGCAGACGATAGCAAAGCGCCTGATGCTGCTTGCGAATGTTGCGCCGGGCTCCGGCCCATTCCCCGGCAAAAGCGCGCGTTGGGTCAACGCGCAAGGCGCGACACCCGAAGAGCGCTACGCCGCGCTCTGTCTCTATCTCGCCATGATGAACCAGGCCTGCCTCGATCTGATCGGCGCGCGGGGCCCGGTCATCGTGGAAGGACCATTTGCGCTCAACGATACGTATCTGACGCTGCTTGCGGCTCTGACCAACCGCGATGTCATCGCCGTCCCCGGATCGACCGGCACGAGCCAGGGCGCCGCTCTGGTGACGGGCATCAAGCCACCTGCCGGCGCCGAGCGCCATGTCACGCGAAGCCCTGTCTCCGGGCTCGACGCCTACCGTCGAGCTTGGCATGCAGCGATGGCATAGCAGTCTTTCCATCAAGACCCCTCGCTCCATCTAAGCGTTAGCTATAGGCTCGCGACTCAAAGCAAAAGGAGGAGACCTCATGGCAGATTCGGCCGCCGCACCCTTTGATCCGCGCGCACTTGCAGCAAAACTACACGGTCTGCGCCGTTCACGAAACCAGGCACCGACCGCGGGGTTTTCCCTGCCTGCCGATCTCCGGCACGCGATGGACGCGCAGAATTTTCTCGCCGCCGATGAGGCGATAGAAAGCAACGCCTGGAAGGTGACGGTCTCGCCCGATGGGCAGGCGGTAACCGCGCCACTGCACCCTTATGTGCAGGCTGACTCAGGGGCGCAAATTCCGTGGCAGAGGGGCACCAAATTCGAGGCAGAGATCGCCGTTCGCCTCGGCCGTGACCTGCCGATCCGCCGGGAGGGCAGCTACAGCCGAGCCGACATCGTCGACGCGATCGACGCCGTTCATCTCGGCGCCGAACTTCTGGCCAGCGCCGTTGAGGAGAGCGGCAAGATCTCGTTCCTTCTGTTTCTGGCCGATCGACTGGGAAACAGCGGCTATGTGCTCGGTCCGCGCGTGCCAAAGTTGGCGGTCGACACGGCAAGCGGAACGCCACTTAAGGTGACGTTCAACGGCCAGCCGCTCTATGACGCGCCCGCCCAGCATCCCAAGGGGGATGTCCTGACGTGGCTCCTGGACTACGCAAATGATGGGATGCGGCCAAACACATCGCTCAAGGCTGGCGCGCTCGTCACGACGGGCACGCTCTGTGGCGCGATCGAACTTGTCACACCAGGCGAAATCGAAATTGCCTTTGGTGGGTCTACCTATTTGCGCCTGGCCCTCGTCTGACTGCATTCAAAGTGATCTCAGGCTGATGTTGCCACACCAAATCAATGGCTTCAGAATGCGATGCTATCGGATACAACATTTGAAAACGGGACGTGGTCAGTCGTAGATCACCAGCTTGGCACGCCAATCCGTGACCAGGATGGATCAGCCGGGAGAACGAGGCTGGAGGCTCAGGCTTTGGCTGATTTTCGCAATGGAGTATCGGCCTCTCCCCCAAAGGAGCAGAATTCTTCGCGGCTCAGAAGATACGCAACGCTTGGGCGCTCACTGGAAAGCGGCAGACGCGATAAGCGGTTAATGTACTCTTGGCGATCGCAGATGTTCGAGGAACGGTCAATCATTCGCGGGCCTGTATCATGGTCAAGCGCGTTCGGTGCGGTCACAAGGCGATCTCCCAACGCACAAGGATGAGGCCGACGGGCCGGTGGTCGCTCTTTATCGACGGCTATGTCCATCACTCTCCCGCTTGGACCAATACAAACTTAGCAAACCAACGCGAAGGCATCGGCGGGCAGCCCAGCCAAGCGTCTATTGCGGGCGGACCTGGGAGAGAGGAGACGCATCTTTACCAGTCACTTAGGAAGATCGGCCATCGCATAGCCTTCAATGAAGTGCTGACGGTCGTTATCATCAATAAAGGGCTGCGTTCTTCCCCACTGCGCGGCCGAAAAATTGGGGAACTCTGAGAGGAAGTCACACGCCGTCGCTCGGGCCTCGTCGATGAGCCCGAGCCGGGCGAGTGCTGCAGCCAGATTGCGTTTCGAGCCTGGACCACCCGCTTGCGGCTGGCGAAGTGTAGCGACAGCTTCTTGATACCGGCGAGCCGCATACTGAGCCCAGCCCAGAAACGAGTAATAGTCGCCCGGAGGGGATGGGTTGAGCCTGAAAGCGTTCTCGGCGGATTCTACTGCTTCAGTCGCACGTCCTTGAAAAACCCTGAGATCTGCAAGCAGCGACCAGCCCTCTGCGTGGTTGGGATTGAGCCGAAGCCCGTGCTCAAACTGAGCGATGCCAGCTTCGAATTCTCCCTCATAAGCTCGCAGATAACCCAGAACAATATGAGCGTCCGCGTTCTCTGAATCGATCTCGACAGCCCTTTCAGCTGCCACTCGCGCAAAGGCGCGGTGCTCCACCGTCTCGCTTTCATAGTATAGCGCGTCGAAATGATGGCTCATCGCTAGCCAGGCATGCGCCCCGGCAAATTCAGGGTCGATCTCGATGGCCCTGGTCAGAAGCGGGCGAGCCAGCCTGGTCTCTCGGAGAGATTGGGTAGCGAGCGCCCGACCGCGAACAAACAGGTCGTATGCCTGCAGGTTCGTGGTTCTGTGACTTGGAGCAGGCCTTGCAGCAGGCAACGTGCCCGCGAGTGCCGTTACGACCTTACTTACGACCTCGTCCTGCAGCGCGAATATGTCAGCGAGATCACGATCAAACCGTTCGGCCCACAAGCAGTTGCCATGCGTTGCGTCGATGAGTTGCGTATTAATCCGGGTGCGCGTCTGCGCACGCCGGACGCTGCCTTCGACGAGATACCGCACGCCGAGCTGCGCGGCGATCCGGCGTACATCAATGGATCTGTCCTTGTAAGCAAGACTGGAATGCGCGGCGATAACAAGGAGGCCCTTCACCTTTGAGAGATCAGTGATTAGGTCCTCGGCGAGACCTTCTGCAAAATACTCCTGTTCTCGATCATTGCCGGACGTGGCAAATGGCAACACAGCGATGGAGGCGAGTTGAGGGAGCTCGAGAGGAGTTGCTGAATCAACCTGCGGCTTCTCATCCCAACAGACCTTGTAAACGCGAATTGGTCGAGCGATGTTTTTCAGCGTGCAATCGCCTTGATCATCAAAGCGCAAGGGCAGCTTGCGATCTACGTGATCGTAGACGCTGTGACTGATGAGCACGCCACCGGGTTCGGTCATGCTTTCCAACCGCGCCGCCACATTGACGCAGTCTCCGAACAGGTCTTCTTGGTCAGAAAGGACGTCGCCGAGATTGATGCCTATGCGGAATGCGAGCCGCCGGTCTAAAGCAATCCCCTCGTTTCGTTCCGCAATTGCGCGCTGTAGGTCAACGGCACAGCGGACGGCTTCGATGGCACTGGCAAATTCGACAAACAGTCCGTCCCCTGCTGTTTTGAAAATGCGTCCCCTGTGGCTTCCCACCGCGGGCCGGATGTCATCTCGCAAGAGCTCTTGGAGCCGTGCGTGAGTATCTTCCTCATCACGTTCCATCAAACGACTATAGCCTGCGACATCGGCCGCAAGTATCACTGCCAGTCTCCTCTCGGGTCCGGCAGAAACCAAGGTTGGTTCGCTATCGCCTGGCATCCATAGACGTTACGCCGCAGGGAGCGGGCTTTCAATTAGGTTTAAAGTCGAAATCCGTCATGAAGTTCGACGTTAGGAAATCTGATTGACATCGGGAGATGCCAGCACGGACATGTGGTCGCTCTCAATCGGTATCCCTTACAATGATCGAACGTCCGCGTTATCAAGTCCACATAGACGAGCATGGCCTCTACGCCGTGATTGACACCGCGACGGGTTGTCCAGCTGAAGTTTGGTCAAGCAGCGTCAAGTTGACTCCGTCCGAAGCACTGCAGCTAATAACTCGGCTGAGGAGGCGGCGCACCGAAAATAGGAGAGCTACTCGCAGGGAAATACCGAAACTACACATATCAATAAATTAAGCGATAAATCTCCTGCGGCACAGTAAGCCAATGCCATCCTATCGTTTCCATCCGCGCATCGACCTCAACGAACTTCGCTTTCAATAAGCTCGCCGCGAAGGCTACTCTCGCGTAAGATGAGCAAATGAAGACGCTTCTCAACCAAATTCAACTTTCGGCGTCGGATCTCGTCGGCCATCTCAACTGCGAGCATCTCACGTCCCTCGACCTCCAGGTCATGTCCGGCGCGCTTTCAAAGCCGGTGCAGTGGGATCCACTTCTAGACATCCTGAGGGAGCGCGGCTTTAGGCACGAGGCAGCCTTTGTTGATCACCTCACCTCGAGCGGTCTCTCTGTCGAAAAGATCGACGGCGTCGGCATCGAGGACGTCTGGGTGGCGCAGACCCTCGCTGCCATGCGCCGAGGCCCCGATATCATAGTGCAGGCCGCTCTTCACGATGGTTGCTGGGCTGGTCGCGCTGACATTCTGAGACGCGTCGAGCGGCCAAGCGATCTCGGACAGTGGTCTTATGAAGTTATGGATACCAAGCTGGCCCGGGAGACTCGGGGCGGCACGGTACTGCAGCTCTGTCTGTACTCGGACCTGTTGGCATCCACCCAGGGACTGCAACCCCATGCGGCCTATGTTGTCGCGCCATGGTCTGACTTCGAGCCGCAGCGCTTTCGCCTGGACGACTATGGAGCCTACTTTCGAAAGGCGAAGCGGGCGGCGGAAGCGGCGACGCTGGCTGAACCGGCAGAGACCTACCCTCACCCGACGTCACACTGCGACATCTGTCGCTGGTACGATGCCTGCGACAAACGCCGACGCAATGACGATCACCTCTCCTTCGTCGCTGGTATTTCCCGGAACCAGATAGCGGAATTCGCTGAGCACGATATCAGGACGCTCGACCAGCTCGCCCAGATGCCGCTACCCATGTCTTGGAAGCCAGAGCGTGGGGCGGTGCAGTCGTTCACAAGGGTTCGGGAGCAAGCGCGGATACAGGCGGAATCAAGGCAATCGGGAGAGCCTCGGTTTGAGCTGATTGAAGTCCAACCAGGTCTCGGATTGTCCGCGTTGCCCGAACCCAATCCCGGCGACGTGTTCTTCGATCTCGAAGGTGACCCCTTTGTTGGCGAACATGGATTGGAATACCTGTTCGGGTATCAATACTGGGGCGCTGATGGCAAAGCAGAGTATGTATGTGATTGGGCATTCGATCGAGAGGCCGAGAAGGCGGCGTTTGAGCGCTTCATCGATTTCATCGTCGAGAGAAGGGAGGCCTATCCTGACCTCCACATATACCACTTCGCTCCTTATGAACCGGCTGCCTTGAAGCGGTTGATGGGGCGCTACGCCTCCCGTGAAGAGGAGATCGATCAGCTTCTTCGGAATCTCGTCTTCGTGGATCTGTACAGCGTCATTCGAAACGCATTGCGTGCGAGTGTCGAGAGCTACTCCATCAAACGGCTTGAACAGTTTTATCGATATGAGCGCACGATAGCTCTACGGGACGCAAACGTGGCATTGGCGTCGCTCCAAGCCGGACTGGAGCTTGAAGACATCTCATCAATTACGCAGGGCGAAAAGGATATCGTTCGAGCCTACAACGAGGATGACTGCGTCTCTACCAGGTATCTCAGGGACTGGCTCGAAGAACGGCGCGACGAGCTTGTCGCGACCGGCGTCAGTGTTCCTCGTCGACCGCTCATGGACGAAGGCCCAAGCGAAAAAGTATCCACCCGCCAACGGCGCGTCGCCGAACTGTCCGAACGCCTATTAACCGGTATCTCAGTTGATCCAGAACAGCGTTCTCCACAAGAGCAGGCGCAATGGATCCTCGCAAACATCCTCGATTGGCATCGTCGTGAAGACAAGGCGTCTTACTGGGAAAAATTCCGGATGAGGGATCTCAGCGTTGATGAGCTACTGGACGAGCGCGCGGCGATTTCCGGACTTTCCTTTATTGAGGAGGTCGCCGGAGGCAAAGGTAAGATCCCGGTTCACCGTTACACGTTCCCGCCTCAGGATACCGACGTTCGTCCGGAAAAGTCGCTTTTTCAGCCCGGTGGCGCTCCACTCGGGACCGCTCTTGACATCGCCAGCGACCAATTCACGATAGACATCAAGAAGAGAGCGGATACCACCACTGTCCATCCCGAAGCTGTGTTTGTCCATGAGCATATCCCTGCCGACGAGCAGGCCGAGGCGCTTCTGAGGTTGGGCGAGTATGTGGCTGACGAGGGCATAACGGGTGAAGGCCGATATCAGGCAGCCCGGGAACTGCTGCTCCGCCTGCCACCGTGTATCGGTGGCGAGCCTCTGCAAAACGAAGGGGAAAGCACGCTCGATGCGGCGATCCGCATAGCGGCCAAGCTGGAACGAGGCGTCCTGCCGATCCAAGGTCCGCCAGGCACGGGCAAGTCGCACACAGGTGCGCGAATGATCTGTCAGTTCGTTGCCGACGGAAAGAAGGTCGGAATTACGGCCAACAGCCACAAGGTGATCCGCAACCTCCTCGACAAGGCGATGGAAGCGGCGCAAGAGATGGCCATCGATATTCGTTGCGTCCAGAAGCCCGAGGCTGGCAACACCGAGGCGAGTACCGCGCATCTCCTCTTTGCGAAAAGAAACGAAGATCTACTGGATGTGATGAAGTTGGGGCAACGAGACGTTGCCGGGGCAACCAGCTTCCTTTGGGCTCGCCCGGACGCCGAAGACGTGCTGGACGTTCTATTCGTTGACGAAGCCGCCCAAATGTCGCTTGCTAATGTGCTCGCGGTGTCCCACGCAGCCAAACGATTGGTGTTGCTCGGCGATCCACAACAACTCGACCAGCCCACCCAAGGCACCCATCCCGATGGGGTAGGTGTTTCGTCCCTCGAGCATGTTCTCGGAGAACTGCAGACTATTGATCGCGATCAAGGGCTTTTTCTCGCCGAGACCTGGCGGATGCAACCAGACGTCTGTGATTTCATTTCCGAGCTTTTCTATGAAGGGAAACTGGCCCCGATCGTTTCATGCGGCCAGCAAGAAATCCTCTCCGAAGGGCCGATAAAGGGATCGGGCTTGAGATACCTGCCTGTCGAGCACTCGGGCAACGCCAGCTCATCGATCGAAGAAGCCAATGCCGTAGCGTCTTTGGTATCCCGGATCCTCGAGTGCGGACCAACGTGGCTGGACCGAAAGGGCCAGGTGGCATCGCTTTCCATCGACGATATTGTGATCATTACGCCATACAATGCTCAGGTCCTCGAAATCCAGAAACGACTGCCCACTGCCAGAGTGGGAACGGTCGACAAGTTCCAGGGCCAGGAAGCGCCAATTGCGATCTACACCATGGCAACTTCGAGCTATGCCGAAGCTCCCCGGGGCATGGAGTTCCTCTATAGCGCCAACCGTTTCAACGTCGCTATCTCGCGGGCGAAGTGCTTAGCCATCCTGGTCGCCTCCCCGGCAATCTTCGATGCCGACTGCAAGACGCCGAGACAGATGCAGTTGGCCAACGCTTTCTGCAGGTATTTAGAACTGGCCGAAGTGGTCGGCAGCCAGTGAGACTCTCCGCTTCCCAGCCAAAAACAGCGCTTATTCGTCGGCACCCCCTCAAGACGCCCGTGCAAGGATGAAGTGCTGGCTGGCCTAGAGCTTCGCACGGGACAAGTCGCTGCGTCTGGGCACCTATTTTTGATAGCTTAGCGCCCATCTCGTGGGCGTGTCCTCGCGAGAGGGCGGTCCCACACGAAATCCGAATAGCCGAATGCTCTCGTTCCGTGGCTGATGCGCCATAGCTGTTGGCTGCCCAATTCGCATACCTCGAATTTAAGATCACCACCCCTATTCTGCCGCCCTTCTTACCCGGCGTGCCGGTAGCTACGTGCGTCAGCGAGTTGGCATCTAGCAGCAAGTAATTGGCGTCCAGCGGCAACCTGAAGTTCTGGACGCTTCTTATATGCGGGTTGTCGTGATGGCCACGGCAATTCGAGCGAGACCACCCGACGATGAGGTGGCCGCGGAAAAGGAAATCACAATGCGAAAGTTAACCGCAATCGCAATCGCGGCGGCGAGTTTTCTCGCTGCTGTGCCGGCGAATAGTGCCGATTATCGGAAGGTCGACTTCGATACCGTCGCAATATCCGGTCCTATCGAGTTTGGTGACGAAGCCAAGTTCAGGACCGCTGTCAGCGAGGTCAAGAGAACCCAACTCACGGATGCAGGCGTGATTTTGCTCGTCGATACACCCGGCGGCAACGTATACGCTGCGCGCCAGATTGCGGCGGGGATACTATCGGCCCGGCTCAAAGGCATACCCACGACAGTAGTGGTCCGTGCGGGATCAGTCTGTGCGTCGTCCTGCGTGGTGATGTTCGCAGCCGCCACAACACGCATCGTCGAGGTCGGCGGCACTAAGGATGGCAAGAGGATACCCTCGGGGGCCCTCTACGTTCACACCCTGGCGATCGATGGCAATGAGACGGAAGCCACGATGGCTGCGTCTGTCGAGCTTGCGCGGGTCATGAAGGAAGTAGGGACTCCTGATCCTGTCCTCGCCAAGTTGCTACTGACCGGGACCCGCGACGGAAAGCGGCTCGACGCGAGAGATTTGAAGGGTTGGGACAACACAGTCCTCGTTCCCTTCCATGGTTCCGAACTGCGATGACTACCAAAGGAGCTACGAACTTGATCAGGACCTTGCTTACCGCAGCTATCGTAGTCGGTAGTTGCGTTAGTGTTGCCAGTGCCCAAGACATTGTTCTTTGTGGGTTCGTTTCAAAGAAGACCGGCGAGGCTATCGGGTATAACCTGGCCGTCGAGCCCGGCAACCCGAGAGCAGTCGAAACCGCCTTCTACAAGGGTAACGAGGAAATCCGCCATCTAAACGGTGGACAGCCGTACTGGTATATCTCGAAGTCCCCTAACGGTGGCCGGAACTACACCTATGGTCCCGATCCCCGTTACGTCATATCGGTTGCCCCCGGCTCACCTCAGCGCGTTAGCCTTCAAGCTGGCCGATTTGATAGCTGGAACGCGAGCCTCTTCGTCAACAATAGGCTGATATCCAAGCCCTATGGATTCTGCATGGTGCCGGTGGCGGCAGAGCCCAGCGTCCCGTCGGTTGAGCAACTGCCTAACCTGTCCGCCCAGCAGCCAAGCATGCCTGAGCAGCTGGCGAACGAGCCTTTGCAAGCAACCAGCGACGCCAGCGGCGACCTCGGTGCGGCCTTCGATGCCAACCAATGAGACCTGTGCCATCGGCCCCATGCGGTCCCGCAACTGCATCCATTCGGTAACGGACCAGTTGGTGAGTCCCGAGCAGGCTCTCCGCCCTTGGCGACGTCCTTTCCGCCCCACGCTCCACGATGTTTGAACCGCAGCTGCGCGAAGCCTGCGCTCCTTCTCGTTGGCTAAAACCTTCCCGCCTGCGCCGCCCCTATTCTTCCCTGAATGCGCGGCTGAATTGATCCATCAGTGGCTTCGAGAGAAACGACATCGCAGTCCGCTCCTGCGTCGAGACGAAAGCCTCCACAGGCATTCCCGGAACGAGCTTGTTGTTTCCCAGTTTTGCCAGTTCAGCCGGCGAAACGACAATGTCGGCCAGGTAATAGGTTTGCCCGGTCGATGGGTCGCTGCTGGTCGCGGCAGAGACGTAGTCGACCTTGCCGTGAAGTTCGGGCGTCGCGCGCTGGTTGAAGGCTGAGAAGCGCAGTTTGGCGGGTTGGCCGACGAATATCTGATCAATATCGGTCGGCGACAGTTTCGCCTGTATCTTCAAAGCTGCGTCGGCAGGGACGAGCGTCACCAGCTTTTCAGCCGGCGTGATGACACCACCGATCGTATGAATGGAGAGCTCGTTGACGGTACCCGACAGCGGCGCCCTGATATCGGTGCGCGCCAGGCGATCCTCGATGGCGACGCGACGCTCCAGGAGCTCTGACAGTTTCGGTTCGACCTCGCTGAGTTCCCGCTGCGCCTCGGTGCGTGCGGTTTCATCGATCGCGAGGATCTGGAGCTGGATTTCGCTCATTCGGGCCCGAGCGCGGGCGATATTCGCCTGAATCTCGGCGCGCTCTCCGACAAGCTTTGCCATCTCGCGGTCGATCACGTATTTGCGCGAGGTTTCCATCAACCGCTTGTCGGTCAATCCCTTGATCTTGTCGTGCTCGGTCTGCACAAGGGCGATCTCGTCGGATTTTGAATTGCTCTGCGACGTCAGTCCCCTTATTTCCTCGTCCAGTTGCGATATGCCCAGTTCCAGCTGCTGCTTCTGGCTCTTTCGATTTAGATGATTGCCTTCGAATAGGCGGTTCTCGCCGAATAAGATGCTCGGGAATTCGTCGCGCTTCACGATGAGTTCCGGCGTATATTCGATCCTGTCCAGATTATCGCGCTCGGCCATGAGCCGCGCCCGGCGGGCCAGCAGTTCGACGAGCTGCGTGCGAACGATCGAAAGTTCGGCGCGGGTCTGGGCGTCGTCGAGCCGAAGCAGGATCTGACCCTTGTGGACAAAATCGCCCTCCTTGACGGCGATCTCGCTGACGATGCCACCGTCACGATGCTGTATCGCTTTCAAATTCTGATCGACCGCGACCACGCCCGATGCGATCACCGCGCCGCTGAGCCGCGTGGTGGCTGCCCATCCGCCCGCGCCGGCGAAAAGCAGCGTGCCAAGCATGACGCCGGCGAAAACACGCGCGCCCACCGGAAAGGTATTGTCGTCTTCGACATCCAGATCGGGGTGCCGCATCTTCCGTTCACTCCTGCCAAACATCGCTCACTCCAATCCGCCACAGGGCGTGGCCTCACTCAGGCGTTTTCCACGATCATCAACAGATGATGGCCGCTCAGGTTGATGGTCATCTCGAAGTGGTCGTCCTGGTCCATGTCGACTTCCACCAGCGTTTCCTCCAGCTCGCCCGTGCCCTGGTGCCGGACCCGGATCGGCAGGACATCAGCCTTCGCATCCTCACCGTAAGCGTCCTCAAAACGGTCCTCGAGACTGTCCAAGACCTCCTCGAAAATCTGGTACTTCGACATCTCGATCCGGTCGCCGACCATGAAGTCGAGGATCTGGTGGATGACCTCGGCGCCGGAGCTGCCTTTCGGAATCTGGAAATTGAACGTGTCGGCGCCCTCTCCTCCGGAAAGGACGACGGCTGCCGTCGACACCAGCACGGCGTCGTCACCGGACCCACCAATGAATTGCTCGAACCCGTCGATGACGTCGCGGCCGACGTCGAAGCCTGTCGCGATGCCGGATGTCAGGTCGATGAGAACGCCGTGTGCCGCGTCCGAATAGTCGAGGGTGTCGAAGCCGGCCTCACCCCGATAGCAATCGTCGGAGCTATCGGCTGCTGCGAGCACCAGGTCATTGCCCGCTCCCGCGCTGACATTATCGGCCCCTTGACCGTCGCTTACACAGTCGTCGCCGCCGTTGCCGATCAGCGTATCGTCATCGCTGCCGCCAGTGATCGCATCGTTGCCTTCACCGCCCTTGACCACCTCGAAATTCGTGATGCGGTCATTGCCGATCTCGCTGCCGCTGGCGCTCGCCGCGGCAAGGTCGACGACGAGCGACATCAGCGATGCCGAATAGTCGAGCATGTCGACGCCCTGGCCGCCGTCATAGGTGTCGGCGGCCAGGTCCGCATCGCCGGCGACCATGTCGTTGCCGTCGCCGCCGCGTACGACGTCCTCTCCGGCACCGCCGGCGAGAAAATCGTCGCCCTCGCCACCGTCGATCACGTCGGAACCGGCCTCTCCGAGGACAATGTCGTTTCCATCGCCGCCGTCGAGCCTGTCGTCGCCGTCATCGCCACCGAGGAGGTCGTTGCCCCCCTCCCCGGCTACGACGTCTGCTCCCCCGCCCCCAAAAAGCATGTCGTCATCGTCGCCGCCGATGATTGTGTCGTTGCCGGCCTCACCGAAAATGATGTCGCGACCGGCATCGCCGAACAGTCGGTCATCGCCATCGCCGCCCCATAACTCGTCGTCGCCCGCACCGCCCAGGACAATGTCATTGCCGACGCCGGCAATGACGACGTCGTTTCCGCCGCCAGCGACGATGTGGTCGCTTCCCGCGCCGCCGAGCACCGTGTCACTGCCGCTACGGCTGTCGATGTTATCGTCGCCATCACGTCCATCAATGTCGTCGGCACAGTCGGTGCCAAGCACGACATCGTCGCCGGCGGTGCCAATGACCGGCGGCCTCGTCAGCACGTTGAACATCGCAGTCTGAGCCACGGAGAATTCGCCATCGGTAATCTGGTAGCTTATGATGACCGGACCGAGCGTCGAGGGATCGAACAACCAGCCATCCGCCGTCTGCCTGATATCACCCGATGAGACGGTGATATTTTGAACCTTGAGAGCATCGCCGTCCGGATCCCAGGCGCCGCGCAACAGGTCGGCCAAGCCGATCACCGTCATCGCACAGCCGTAGACATCCAGGAGATAGATCGGACCGCTGGTCCGGCAGGCGCGGTTCGCTGCCTTGCCGTCCGGATTTCGCTCATCGGCAGTCTCCTCTTCGACCAGGTCGTCACCGTCGGGAGTGGCGGCGGCGTTTTCGCGCTCTGGCGCGAAACCTCCCGGATGATCGGAGCCGCCGGCAGTATTCGCACCAGCTTTCGCCGTCCAGGCGTTGTCGTTGGCAGCCGGGAACGAGACGGTAATTCCGCCCATTCTTTTCAGAAGCTCAAAGCTCGGAAGCTTCAGGTTCTGGAACTCGAACGCCGGCAGATCGCTTGGCATAAAGTCGTTCGGCTCACGGTAGGCGAAGGACCGCTCGCCGGAGCGCTTCGGTCCATCCGTTTCCTGGAAAAACCCTTCCGCAACCGGGCCTGGATCAGGCGCACTCGACGGAACAACCTCCGGCGACGTTGACGTCGGCTCTCCGGCAGCATCCTCCGGCTCAGCCGGCTTCGCCCTTGCCAAACTTGGGAAGGCGCTCTTGAGGTAGAGCGCAAGCCCCGTGAGAAGCACGGTGAAGAAAGCGGGTGCGCTCGAACGCTTGTCCGCATTCTTCAAGACATAGTGCTCGTAGGACTCCGTTGTCCCTGGCGTAGCGGTCTTGGTTCCCTTGACGTCAATCATTCCGACATCCTCGATGCCATGCGGTGCGGGGGGTGTGTGGCCGGCGCAGGTCGGCTTTCAACGGGAGCCGCCGCTTTCATGATTTCATCCTTCGGTCCGAACGCGATCATCTTGCCGTTCTGGATGACGGCGACCAGATCGACCGCCGTCAGCGCACTTGGCCGGTGGGCAATCACAACGGCGATGCCGCCGCGCGCTCGGACGGACTTGATCGCCTGGGTAAGCGCCATCTCCCCTTCGGCATCCAGGTTCGAGTTGGGCTCGTCCATGACCACGACGAACGGGTTGCGATAGAGGGCGCGTGCCAAACCAATGCGCTGACGCTGTCCGGCCGACAACGACGCGCCCTGCGGGCCAAGGGCCGTGCGATACCCATCCGGCATGCGCACAATCATTTCATGAATGCCCGTGATTTGTGCGGCCTCGACGATCGCGCGAGGATCGGCCTGTGGCTCAAGCCGCGAGATATTCTCTTCAACGGTTGCGTCGAGGAGTGCCACGTCCTGCGGAAGGTAGCCGATAAACTGGCCGAGGTTGCTGTCGGTCCATTGCGTGAGCTCCGCATCGTCGAGCCGGATGCTGCCGCGCAGCGTCGGCCATATACCGGTCATGGCTCGTGCCAGGGTCGTTTTCCCTCCCCCGCTCGGCCCAATGATGCCGAGCGCCTGGCCGGCTCTGATCTCGAAGCTGACTTCGCTGAGCAAAACACGGCCCGATCCGGGTGCTGCGATGGTGATCTTCTCCACCTTTAGGGTATCGACGGGGGCAGGCAGAAGCAGCGGCGCATCCATGCCCGCGAGAGCAATGACAGTCTCCTTCAGCCGTTGGAACGCAGTGCGCGCGGCAACGACGCCCTTCCAGTTTCCGATCGCAAGATCGACCGGGGCAAGGGCACGGGCCGATGCCACGGAGGCGGCGACAATGGCGCCGGCAGAGAGCTCGCCTCTTATCGTAAGCCAGGCGCCGAGGCCAAGGACGGCCGATTGCAGGACCATGCGGAGCACCCGGGACAGAGCGCCGAACGTTCCGCTGATATCGTTGGTGCGCGTCTGCAGCTCCAGATGTTCCTGATTGGCCTGCCGGAAGCGATCGACGGCCCTGCCTGCAAATCCCATTGCCTTCAGGATGTCGGCGTTACGCGCATTCGAATCCGCGATGGCGTTGCGGGTGATTGCGGCCTGATGCGTGGCGCCAGCCAGGCGGCGGGTCATGAGCTCCGTCACGATTGTCAGGATGGACAGAACGAATGCGCCTGCGAAAGTGAGCGCGCCGAGATAGGGATGGAGCATATAGACGAAGATCAGGTAGAGCGGCATCCAGGGCAGGTCGAACAGGGCTACCGGTCCCTGGCTGCCGAGAAAGCCGCGAAGGGTATCGACGTCTCTGCCTCGTTCCAGTGCCTCTGCCGTGGAAAACCCGAACCGCGGCATGTCGATCGCGACCTGATGTGCCATCGGCGCAATTTTTCGATCGAGACGCGCGCCGACACGAACAAGCACCTGCGAGCGAATGATGTCGAAAGTACCTTGGAACAGATAAAGGCCCACCGCCAGCAGCGACAGGCCGAGCAATGTCGGAATGCTGCCGCTTGTTAGCGCGCGATCATATATCTGCAGCATGTAGAAGGAGCCGGTCAAAGCCAGAATATTGATGACGCCGGACGTTATGAAGAGAAAGACGAATATTCCTCGAAATCCTCGCGTGAGGCTTTCCGCGTTTTTCCGCCTGGTTCCGGTCAAAGGGGCTTTGGAGCGCATATTCGGGTACCGTTTCACTGTTGAACGAGTTGATCGGCTGCAGCAATTTCAGGTGCCGGCTCGGGACTGCGTGCGCATTGGACGATCAATCTCGAAACGATTGCGATTGGCGCGACGCACGATCCAGCCACTCGTGCCTCCGGGGAGATGGTGTGGCGGGCCGGCAAGTCGGCTCGCCACAGGTTGCGGACTACAGATTGAAATCCGTGCTTGTGAGATTATGCGTTCCCTTGATGCTGAGGCGAAGCTCGGCGGCATTGTCGTCGTCGACGTTCGCCTGCACGACCGTATAGTCACCGTCTTCACGCGTTTCATGCGTGACGATCAGTTGAGCCGCACTGCTCAGCGTCGATGCCGCGACCAACGTGAAGGACTGGTTGCCACTGGCGCCGCCATTGGCATCGATGCCGCTGAAGTCGATTTTGTCCCCGGGCTGGAAGCTGACGATCGTATCACCGTCGGCGTCCGCTTCGGAAAGGAAGCGGAAGGTGTCACTGCCGGCGCCGCCGTCGATAACGTTTGCCGCGCGGCTGGCGGTGATCGTATCGGCCCCTGAGCCGGTGACGACGTTTTCGACGTTCCAAACCATGTCGCTGCCGGACTGACTGCTCGATGCGCTTCCCCTGCCCATGAAGCCATTGCCGAGATCGACCGTCAGGTTGGCGGTGATCGCTGCCATGTCGAGCGTATCGCTTCCGGCATCGCCGTAGTATGTGTCGTCGCCGTCACCGGCCTCGGCGACGAAGAGATCGTCGCCCTCCCCGCCGTACGCAGTGTCGTTGCCGGCACCGGTGTGGATCAGGTCATTTCCGGCATCACCGAAGATCCGATCGGACCCTGCATCGCCGTAGAGCATGTCGTTGCCGGCTCCTCCGAGGAGGTCATCATTGCCCATGCCGCCAAAGACGATGTCGTTGCCGCCTTCAGCACTCATGAAGTCGTCACCATCCTCGCCGCGCATGATGTCGGCACCACCGCCGCCGATGGCCGTATCGTTGCCGCCAAGGGCGATGATCGTCTCGCCATTTGCGGTGCCTAGGAGCACATCGGCATTGGCTGTGCCGACCATGGCCGGTCCGGTCGTTGCTTCGGGGGCCGGCGCCGGCGTATCGTCGCCGCCTTGTTCATTATCGTCACCGGCCGGTGTGTCATCGTCGCCGCCGACCTGCGGCATGCCGCCGGACGTGGTGAACGTGATACTGTGTTCGCCGCAGGTCATGGTCGTCACGCCATTTTCCGTCGTCGTCACATAGTCAGCCGCCGTCTTTCCATCGGGCAGTTCGATCACGTCCTGCGGCCGCAGCGTCCCGACGATCGTGTCGTTGCCGCCGTTCGACCTGAAGACGATCCGATGTGCGGAGGTCAGCGCCGAGATATCGATTGTGTCGTCTCCCTCGTCACCGTCGATCGTAATGGTGTTGAGACGCAGGCTGGTTCCGGAGAAATCGCCGATAATCTGGAAGGTGTCGTTGCCCGCAGCACCGCTGACGACGGGTTCGACGTTGTTGATGCGGATTTCCTCGATGTCGCGCAGCTCTGCGATGATCGAAGCCGCGTTCGTGCCGTTGCGGGTAATGATGATCTCGGTGGCGGCATTGATGCCGTTGAGAGTGTTGCCCGCGACCGCGTCGAAGGCCGCCCGGGTGTAGATCCGGTAGATTTCGGCCGTCGTATTGCCGCTGATGACGAAGGTATCGCCTAGCGCTCCCTCGTTACCGCCGTCGATCACGTCCCTGCCGTCGGTCACGTTCCCGGCTGGGGGTGGTGGCGGATTGGCGTTCCAGTTGAACGTATCGTCGCCGTCCTGGCCGTTCAGCGTATCGTTGCCTGTGCCACCGTTGATGATGTCGTTGCCCGCCCCGGCATTGACCGTGTCATTGCCGGCAAGGGCGTTGATCGTATCGGCGCCGGCCGTGCCGGGGATCGTCGTGCCCGCGGCTGTCCCGTTGATCGTGTTGGTGGCGGTGGCCAGTATGAAGTCCGACGTCGTGATATTGGCTGGAGCGATGCCGTTGATGCGTATGGTGCCAATGGTGGCCCCGCCCGCATCGCGTACAGTGAGGAGCGTATTGTTGGGGCCGTCGACGGCGGCGATCCCGAGGCGCGTTGCGAAGTTCGCTGCGGTGATACCGAAGGTACTGAGATCGATGAGGTCCTGTGTCGCAGCGGTTCCGCCGGTGGCATCGAAATTGTTGACGATGTCAGCGCCGAACCCGAGGGCATTGTAGATCAGGACGTCGTTGCCGCCGTCGTTGGCCAGCAGGTTGATCGTGTCGTTGCCGGTGCCGCCGATGATGTTGTCGACGTCGTTGCCGATGCCGCCGCTCAAGGTATCGTCGCCCTGACCGCCGTCAATCAGATCGTTGCCGTTGCCGCCATCGATCGTATCGCCGCCGCCACCGCCGAACAGCTGGTTGTTCGAGCCATTGCCGGTGATAACATTGGCGAGACCGTTGCCGCTGCCATTGATCGCGGCTGCGCCGGTCAGCGTCAGATTTTCAACTTCCGCACCGAGCGTATAGGTGATCGACGCATTGACGACGTCGGCCGTGCCACCGCCGGCAAGTTCCGTTACCACGTCGCCAGCATCGTCGACGATATAGGTGTCATTATCGGCACCACCCTGCATGTTGTCGGCTTCCGTGCCGCCGTTGAGGGTATCGGTGCCGGCGCCACCAATCAGCGTGTCGGTACCAATGCCACCGTTCAGCGTGTCGTTACCTGCCAGGCCGCTCAGCGTATCGGCAAGGTCGCCGCCGCTGATGATGTTGTTGCCCGCATTGCCTGTGCCGACGAACTGGTCGGCATCGAGGCCGGTGTAGGTGAGGTTTTCGACATTCGCCATGGCCTCGATCGAAAGCGCAGCCATCAGGGTCTCGACGGTATCGGTGCCGGCACCGGCTGCTTCGACGACGACGTCCTCGAGGTCATCGACGATATAGGTGTCATTGCCCGCAAGGCCGATCATGGTGTCGATTCCGAGACCGCCATCGATGACGTCATTGTCGCCGGCACCCGAACCGCCGACGATGAGGTCGTCGCCGTCGCCGCCGTCGAGAACGTTGTCGCCTGTCCCGCCGAAGATCAGATCGTTGCCGAGGCCACCAGTAATATCGTCGTTCGTGCCATTCTCACCGGCGATGAAGTTGTTCGCCGCTGATGCGGTCAGATCGATGGTCCGGTTGCCGCCGCCATCGGCGCGGTTGATCAGGTAGTCGGCGGCTCCCAGCAGGTAGCCTTCGTAGGTGGCATTGTTGAAGTTGATGCGTTCGACCCCGGTCTGTGCGTTGTTGCCGGTGTACTGACCGTTGACCGTGATCGTTTGCGTCACGTTGGTCGCACCGCTCGGCATGGTGTAGTTGATCACCAGGCTTCCGGTGGCGGAGTTCGTGTTGTCGTCGAAGGCGTTGAGCCCGGTCAGCGTCAGGATCGGCTCATCCGTGAGCGGATCGATGCCGGTGGTCGGCGCAAGGATCGAGATCAGGTCGGCCGTGCCGCCGCTCGTGGCGTTCACGGCTTCGTTGATCACGTCGTTTCCGTCGCCGAGGGAGAAGGAATAGATGTCGTTTCCCAGACCGCCGTTGAGGGTGTCGACCCCGCCGTTGACAACGGTGAAGTTGACCGCCAGGCCGTCGATCGTCACGGACTCGCCGGCTTCGAGGCTGGACGCCACGAAGCGGATTGCGGCGTTGGCGGTGAAGGGCCCAGTGCCGAACTGAGTTAGGTCGATCGCGCGAGGGGTAATGGTGCTGGTCGAACTGATGATGTCGACCTGCACGAAGTTGCTCCCATCTCGCGAGAAGAACACGGTGACGTTGTCGTTGTCGGCACCGCCGTCCAGGCCATTCCTGGTCACGGTGTAGTTCAGCGTCGGGGCGGTCGCGTTGCTGAGGTCAAGCGTGCGCTGGATTTGCGCGCCATCGCCGGCAAGGAATGCCAGCACATTATTGGAGGCATTGTTCGCAGCGTTGCCATCAATCTGGATCTGGCCTGTGGTCGTGCTGTTGTTGTCAGCGGTTTCAATCCAATCCGGTCCCCAATTGGCCGAACCATCGGTGTTGCCGAAGCTGCTGCTGTTGAAGTTGTCCGCATAGCTGGAAAGTGCAACGCTGGCACCGGGACCGCCGACGAGAATATCGTTCCCGGCAAATCCATTGAGCACGTCGGCGCCGGCAAGCCCGAGGATCAGCTCGTTCTCCGCCGTGCCGTTGATGACCGGGCGGTTGTCCGACGGCGGGCCCTGCGGAGCCACGCCGTTGTCGCTGAACGCGGTACCGACGACCACGCCAACCGTGGCGTCGGAAAATTGCAGGCGTTCGATGTTGCGCAGCGAGTCGGTGCCCTCGATTGGGTTGGCGCCGCCGGTATGGGAGACGCGCAACGTGCCGTCGGCGCCGGTCGCAAACGAGTAGTTCGCCATCACTTCGGAATAGACCGCAGTGTCGATGTCGCCCGATGTCGTGTCTGTCAGGATCTCGCGGACGATGGTCAGCTGTCCAGGGTTGATCGCCCCTTCGAGCATCCAGGCCGTCAGCGGCTTCGTCACGCCGTTCAGCGTCACGTTCGCCGTCATGCGCGAGGCACTGGCGACTTCCGGGCCGGTGCCGCCGTTCGGACCGACATTCTGCCGGATGCTGATGCGCACATTGAGCCACTTGTCGCCGTCGATGATGTCGTCGCCGGCATTGCCCTTGATCGTGTCGCTGCCGTCACCGCCGAGAATGATGTCGCCGGCCGCAAAGGAGGTCACGCCAGCCCCCACCACGTCCTGCAGGCCGTTGATCAGGGCAATCCCCTGCACATCGAGCGCGCTGCCGAGGAAGCCCGTCCCGCCGCCCTGAGCAAGCGGCAGGAGACTTGCAGCATCCTCGTTGGACCCGGCGAGAATGTCGTTGAACCGCGTGCCGGACAGGCCGTTGACCGACTCGAACTCGTCAAGCGCGGTGTTCTGCGGCAGCGTCGGCGCTTCGTCGAAGACGATAGGGACCGAAAGATCGGCGTTCACGAAGGCGCTGTTTTCCTGGTAGGTCGCCCAGTCGAAGCCGGACATGCCGGCCATCTTGCCGCGGCCGGGGCTGCCGACGAAGATGTCGTCGCCGCCTTCACCGATAAACTCGTCGAAGCCGCCGTCGCCGAGGAACACGTCGTTGCCGCGGATACCGTCGCGGGCGAAGATTTCATCGAAGTTGTCGCCTGGGGCACCGTCGAATGTGCCGGTTTCGAGCCAGTCGTCTCCCTCGTTGCCGAGGATGCGTTCGGCGTTCTTGTTGCCGAGAATGAAGTCGTTGCCGGTGCCGCCGAAGACTTCCGAACCCATGTCAGTGCCGAGCACGATGAAGTCCTGGCCGTCGCCGCCGAGCACGAGATCGAGGCCGGGGCCGGCGTGGACGACGTCGTTGCCTTCGTTGGCCTTGATGTTGTCGTCGCCGCCCGCGTCACGGATGATATCGTCACCGGCGCCGCCGTTGATGATGTCGTTGCCGAAGCCGCCCTCGAGCCTGTCGTTGCCACCGTCACCGAACAGGGTGTCGTCGCCGATGCTGGCGATCAGCACGTCAGCCGCATCGGTGCCCCCGAGCAGCACATGCTCACCGCCGGTGTAGCGCAGGTAGTTGGTGTCGAGGGTCGGTGTCTGCGGATTGTCGCGGATCACCAGCGGCGTCAGGATGCTGCCGCCGGTCGGATCGTTGCCGAAATTGTCGGCGGCTTCGTTGACGGCCGTGGTCGGATCGTCGTCCATGAGGCCGTCGGCGCCGGCAGTTTCGCCAAGCCCGGGGTTGTATTGCTTGGTGCGATCGACCTCAAGAATGAGGCCGGGCGTCGAGAAGACGTCGGATGGCAGGTGCGTAGCGTTGGTGTTGCGCATGATCATTCCGGCGAAGGAATTGCCTTCCATCTCGCTGAACAGGTGCAAGCCATCGAGGCGCTGCAGATAGTAGAAGCGGTCGCCGTTCTGCAGACTTTCCATCTGCGTTTCGAAGACGAAGTTGAAGGTGGAGCCCAGCATGCCGCCGAAGGGCATGATCTTTTCGGCCAGACCACCAATCCAGAGATCGACCTTGTTCAGGCCGCCGAGATCGCCGGCGTAGATCCCCGTGCCGTTCAGGAACGCCAGCCGATCGGCTTCGTCCAGCGTGCCTCCGCCGAGGCCGACCAGGGCCATTGCGGCGGCGCGCTTCTCCTCGAGCGTTGTGGCGCTCGTCAGCGTCGAGTGCGTGCCGTAGGCCGCGATGAAATTGATGATCGAGGCTTCGTGCTTGAGGTTGCCGGCGAAGTCCACCCAGCTTTCATAGGGCTTCAGCAGCGAGTTCTCGTCGGTTGCTTCATAGAATTGGGCGCGCGCCTCGTTGAGGGTGGGAACGCCCGTATCACGACCGCGCGCCAGGTTGATGGTCGCAAGGTCGAGCGGCAAGCCGAGGAGGTTGTTGCGCAGCGCGCTGGTGACGAACTCGTCGATTTCGTTGCCCGCCTGGCGCGTCATGCCGCGAATGATGGCTCCGGCCGCAACCTCGGCGTCGATGGGGTTGTTACCACCGTTGTTCGTGAACTGGACGGGATTGAGGAAGCCTTCGATCAGGCCGATCTGGTCCTGCGTGAAGGATGGGTCGAAACGGTCGATCGTTTCCGTCAGCATCGAATGACCGAAGCGATACACCACATGCGCAAACTCTGCGACGATCGAGGGATCGATGGTGACGTCAAACCCGTCGGGAACAAGGAACACGTTGATGTTTGGCTGGATCTTGCGGGCGAACTCTTCAAAGACGAGATGCTGGTACTGCATCTCGGTGCCGAACTTTGCAGCCTGGAACAGGCGCTCGCCATCCCAAACCAGCGCATTTATTGCCGCTTGATCGGCGGGAACGGCAGTGACGTCATCGATCAGCCATTCGTTGAGGAAGGTGACAGCCTCCGCCTGGGTCGCTCCGCCTGCAAGCATGGCAGCCGCATCGGCGATGGTGATAGCCTTGGTGTGCTCTACCAGTCGGTTATGCTCGGCATGGAAGACATGGTGGACCGCGGTCAGGCCGATATTCTCGTTGGCGCGGCCATCGCCCGCCACATAGTGCGCATTAAGCAGTTCGTCGTCGTAGACACCCGGTAGGTTGCCGGGATTATTAAGACCGATTTCGATATCGCCGTCTGCAAGGCCGCCAGGCACCGCCGAATGGGCAATATCGGCGAGAAATGCGTGGCCTGTGCGCAAGGTGTTCGCAGGCAGCAACGTACCAAGACCGCCGTTGGCCGCGGGATCAGCTTCCACCAGACCGGTCGTCGTCATGATCTGCACGAAACCATTCGCTCCGCGGATGAATTCGCCATAGGGGTCGGTCAGCAGCAGCGGAACATTGCCCACGTCACTGTCGAGCAGTTGGATGCCAAGCAAATCGGCAGCCTGAGCCTTCAGGTCCGCCCAGGTGGCCATGCCGCCTTGCTGGCCCTGGATCAGTTCGCCGGTCGCAACCGGGCGCCCGTTGGCCATCACGTATTCGCGCAGGAACACCTGATGCGAGGGGTGCGATGTATAGGTCTGGTTCTGATCGACAAAGGCCGTCGTGGTGTTGATCGGCCGGACATTGTCGGCGCTTTCATCGACAGCCGTGTTGGGGTTGTCGACGAGGATGCCATCTGCACCAGGACCAACGGTCGCGCGGGTCAAGACCATGAAATTGGTGCTGCTGCCGGGCACATAGAGCGGATCGTCCGGCATCAGGGGGATCATCACGGTGCCGCTTCCGCCCTTGCCGACGAGGTCGAGGCCGTGGTCGAAGAACTGGCCGAACAGCGTGAACCAGGAATTGAAAGGCGCCGAGAGGCCTTCGTCCGGCGCGTTGTTGGTGATGCGAAGGTTGGTGCCGTCGAGCTCGATGCCGTTATCGTCGAGCAAGGTTGTCAGCGTGGTGTATCCGGGATCGGTTTCCAGCATCGTTCTGGCTAATTCGACCGCAGCGGCGGCATTGGCTGCGGCCGTCTGCAAGGCGGCATTGTTCGGGCTTGCCGCCGCGGCGGCGGAAGCGTTCGCATAGGCGCGTTGGGCATCGCCCAGAGCCTCGAACAGCGGCTGCAACGGTGCATAGGCGTCGGAAATTGTCCCGGTAATGACAAGGCCGGGATCATCGACGCCGGCGCGCTGCAGGGCAGTCAGGATCGCCGAAGGATTGCCAAGTGTCTGGTCGACAATGAGATTGGAGATGATGCGCACTTCAGGATCGATCACGTCGCCGGGGCCTGCGCGATTGCCGATGACCGTGCCGTCGGGAAGCGTCATCGTCGGGCCGTCGACATCGACGCCTGGCGTATAGGTAACCTGGGTCATCTGGACGCCAGGTCCCGGGTCGGCATCGACAAACAGCGTCCGGAAGTCGGTTCCGAGCCCCTCCCGGAACGGCTCGTCCGATGAGCCCCAATTGGGATTGAGCAGATTGTTGTAGCTACCGTCGACGGTTCTGAGGCCCCAGGCCAGATTGTAGGTAGGGATCAACCCGCCCGGACCGTATAGCGGTTGCCCGGCGGCATGCGCTTCGGCGATCTTGATTTGCGCGAGAATGAACTCGAGATCGGAACGAATATAGCTGACCATTTTGCTCTCCCTAGCACCAGCTGAATTTCTTCACCGCATGGTAAACTTGATGAAACTTGAACTATTCTCGTGCGTTGCTTGGCGCACGAACGTCTTTTCTTGTCGACTGCGTTCGCGCACCAGATACAAACGCAAGAAAAGCCCACATAATCTTCGATGATGGGATAATGTCGCGAAGGGCACCGGACGGAATAGTTCCAAAGGTCCAGAGAATTGTGCGGACCTTCGTCGCCTGAAAGGAGGGACTTTGTACCCAAAGGAGAGCGTGACTTATGTCCCCGGCGATGAAGCCGCCACCGGCCGCGGCTCCTGGGCAATCCGCTTCTGGCACAGCCTTGATCTGACGACCCAATTCTTGCTCGTCGCTACCTTAATCATCGGCGGCTCGATGGCGATCCTCGGCGAGTGGCTGAGTTCGCAGATTGCCGCGAACCAGCTTCGCAGCCGAGCAGAATCCGGGGCCCTCTACATGGAGGGCTTCCTTGCCGGCCATATTGAGGAAGGCCCGGACGGCCCACGTGTTTCGGCCGAGCGACAGCAGCAACTGGACAGGCTGCTGATCGGCACGGACCTGGCGACGCGCGTGGAGGGGTTCCGAATCTGGGAGCGGGACGGAACAGTTCTCTACAGCACTGATAAATCGCTTATGGGCAAGCGCCTTCCGTCAAAGGATATCGAGCAGGCGTTTGCTGGCCAGGTGGTGGCACAACTGGAAACTGGACACGATGATGACGAGGACGGTGGACAGCCGGAACAGCGCCCGCTGATCGAAATCTATGGGCCGATCTATCGTTCCAACGTCCACGAGGTCATGGCGGTCGGAGAACTCTACGAGGAGGCTGGCGAGTTCATAGCGCAACGCGACCGGGTCCAACGAAGGACGTGGGCCATCGTTGGAGCAACGACGGTGGCCATCATGGGCCTGCTCTTCCTGATCGTTCGGCGTGCCAGTAGGCTGATCCGGCGCCAGAGCGTGACGCTCAAGGCCCAACTCGCCAGCGCGCAAGCATTGGCGGAGCAGAACAGGCAGCTGCGCAAGACCGCCGATCAGGCGCGCATGGATGCCAGCAAATCAAACGAGGCTCTCTTGAATCGTATCGGTTCAGATCTGCACGACGGGCCGATACAGTTGCTGGGCCTGCTGATCCTCAGGCTGGGGACGCCGGTCCCGAAGACGCCTGGCGACCCGGCCGATGCCGTCGGCCCCTCGAACGTGACGAGAGCCGACATCTCGCCACTTCGCCTGGCGGGCCAGGTTTTGACGGAGTTGCGGGAGCTCTCGACGGATCTGGTACTTCCGGAGCTCGAAAACATGTCCTTGGAGGCCGCACTTCGCGTTGCCGTCGAGCGGCACGAGCATGCGACCGGGTCCATCGTAAAGGCCCGCTACAGGGGACTTCAGAAGAGCACCGCTCACCCGCTGAAAATCTGTCTTTACCGCGTGGTTCAGGAAGGGCTCAACAATGCCTTTCATCACGCAGCCGGCCGCGATCAACGTGTTATCGCCATCGCGAATGAAGAATCCATCACAATCGTAATCAGCGACGGTGGACCGGGTTTCTCACCAACTTCGACGACCGAAGCGCGCCGTAGGCCGCTCGGTCTGCAGGGAATTCGCAACCGGGTTGAAGCGTTTGCCGGCTCGGTACAAATCAGGCGGCGAGGCAAAGCGGGAATGCAACTCGTGACTCGCGTGCCACTCGAAATCAACAGCGCCTAGACCTGGCAAGAGCGGCGAAAACAACGACGAGTTGGAGCCGAAGACATTTATCAATGGCGCAGCATTGGCTCCCGGTCTTGATGATCGTCGACCTCAAGCTTCTGCGCCGCAATGAGCACCTCGAGGCGGTTTCGCGCATGAAGCTTCTGCATCAGGATGGTCATGTAGTTCTTTACGGTCTTTTCGCCGATACGCAAATCGGCCGCGATCTGCTTGTTTGTGGCTCCGCGCATGAGCATGCCGACAATTTGTCCCTCGCGAATACTGAGCTTGACGGTTCCGGACGCCATCTTGCGCAGCGAAGAAATCTTGAGCTCTTCGATGACCTTGCAGGCAAACGCCGGCGTAATGAAGGTTTCGCCGTTATGCACAGCCCTTACGCCCTGAATAAGCTCGCCGGCATCACTGCCCTTAAGAACATACCCGGTCGCGCCGGCATTGAGTGCGCGAACGGCGATGTCGCTTCTCGTCAGGGCAGTGAAGGCGAGGAACTTTGTCTTTGGCGAAGTCGCGACGATTTTCGCGATGACCTCGAATATGTTCCCAGGCATCATCACGTCCACCACGAATACGTCCGGGCGGATTTCCGCGTTGATCTTGAGAACGTCGCTGGCCTTGCTTCCCGTCGCCGCGACCGTGAAATCCTCGTTCAGTTTAAATAGATCCACCAAACCTGCCAGCATTAATGGATGATCATCGACCAACGCGATAGAAACCGATTCCATACGGACGTCCCCAGGCCATTCGTTCCCTCGAGTTCATTATGGAGCCATTTTGCCAAAACTGTCCATGTAGTGAAAACGGAGTAGCCCTCTTGAAGCCGCGGCAGATGTATCCCTCGTAAGGCGAGAGGCGCGGTGCGGTGCCGGCTAGCGGCCGGCGCATTTCATTTGGGACATTTTTGCTGCCTTAGACTGCTGCAGCGACTAGGCCCATCAAGAGCCTAGTCGGTTTTTTCCAGTGCAGGTTCGACCGTTTACGCATGGGCGCTCGGTCGACGAGGCGCTTGCGCGGAATGGTCGACCCAACCGGTCAGTAGTCCCAGAAGGCCGGGACCCAACGGAAAGCATCGCCATCAACCGCCACATGGCCGACGGACGGGAACGGCAGGTGCGTGGCAACGAGCTGTGCGCCGGTCTCCGCCAGCTCCCGCAAAAGTCGGACCCGGACGCGGGCCGCCTCTTCTGGATCGTGTTCGAAACCGTTATACCAGTCGGGGTGTTCGAACCCGACCGCAAACACGGCGTCGCCGGCAAACATCAGCCGATCACCGCCGGACGCCACGCGGACCACGCAATGCCCGGGGGTGTGGCCGCCGGTACGTGTGGCGACCACGCCCGGCGCCACTTCTTGCTCCTCATCGAACAGCCGCAGATGGCTGCGGTATTCTTCGGTGAACCGCTTGGCCGCCGCCCGAAGCGCGTCCGGGAACCCCGGCGGCATCGAGACGCGGGAGAAATCGGGCGCCTCCCAGAATTTGACCTCGGCGGCCGCCACGTGGATCCGCAGGTCCGGCCGCAGCCGCTCCTTCACCCCGTCGACGAGCAGCCCGCCAACGTGGTCCATGTGCATGTGGGTCAGCACGATGTCGGTGACGGATCCAAGATCGATGCCAGCCGCCTCCAGTCGCTTGGTCAACTGCCCGGCCCGCGGCAAGTTCAAGTCCGGGTCCAATCCCAGCCCAGCGTCGATGAGTATGGTCTGCCCACCACTGCGTACAAGAACCGCATTCAGCGACCAGTCGAAAGCGTCCTGCGGCAGGAACATATCGTCGAGCCAGCCAGCCCGGGCGGTCGGGTCGGCGTTATGTCCCAACATCGCGGTTGGAAGCGGCAGTACCCCATCGCTGACCACCAGCACGTCAATCTCGCCGACCCGGACCGCGTAGCGCGACGGGACCAACTCTTCGGGCCGCAATCTTCCGGGCTGTGAGGTGTTGTTCTGGGTCATACCTGACTTCTGCTGACCCATCGTACCGCGTTTTGCTTCAGCCTGTGACATAATGCGCTCCTGTCTTTCGTGAGAGACATATCGGGCAACGGACCATGCGGACTCTATGGTGAAGCGTTTTGGCGGTCGAGGTACACCTAAGTTTGGGGCGGCCCGTGCTCCAAGTAGAGCACAGTGAATTGGCGGTGCGCCGGTTGTGAATCAGCCCTTTAAAATATCCAATCCCTCGATAGTCGTGGTGATGGCGACCTCGGTGATCTCGTATTCGGCGATGCCGTGCACCGTGAAGGGATCTTTTGCGACGTAGGCCTCGATTTCGGCATGCTGACCGACCGCGAGCACCACGCCGCCAGTTCGCGGCACCTTGCGGCCGGAGGCGAGGAACCAGCCTTTTGCATAGCCTTCCTTGACCCAGGCCATATGCGGCTCCATATGCCTGTCGGCTTCCTCGTTCGGCTTCACATAGGTCAGGGCGAGGATGAACATCGCAGAATTTCCTTTCGGGGTGTTGTGTTCCGATGCATGTGAATATTCAATCGGCGCCGAGCCATCCATCTTCTTTTTTGAGCTCTGCGCCAAAGTGCGAACCATTGTTTGCAGCGTGCCCCGGAACAATTGGATGAACCAGATATCTGAGCGGCTTGCCGAATTGCAGGAAGAAAGCGCGGTCCTGATCGCCGTTTACGATCAGGAAGACCGGTTGCGCTATGCAAATGCTGCCTTTCGTTCGACTTTCGCCATCGAACCGGACGAGACTCCCTTGTGGTCGGAACTCATGCGGCGCAATACGAAGGCGGGCAAGGGGACGATCATTCGCACTGCTGATTTCGAGACTTGGCTCGTTTCCGCGCAATCGCGCCGGGGCAAGCTGCCGTTCAGGGCGTTCGAAACCGACGTCGTCGACGGTCGCTGGTTCTGGATGACCGAGACCGTGCAGAAAGACGGCTGGATGCTTTGTGTTGCTAGCGACATCACCTCTCTGAAGCAAAGCGGGCGAGACGTACGGCAGGACCGCGACTTTGCGCTGCGGGCCTCGCAGACGGATGAGTTGACCAGTATTTCCAACCGTCGCTTCATGATGGCGGCGCTGGAGAGCCTGATCGCGGGGCAGGCCTCTGGCAATCCCGGCACTGTGGGCTGCATCTGCATCATCGACCTTGATTTCTTCAAGCGCATCAATGACATCTATGGCCACCAGTTCGGCGACGATGTGCTGATTGATTTCTCACGCCGCGTGCAGCCGGTTATCCGCCGACGTGACAGCTTCGGGCGGATCGGCGGCGAGGAATTCATGTTGATCCTGCCGGATACGACCCTGGCGCAGGCCGAACTGATCATAGAACGCCTCATCGGAATGGTGCGCGGCGCGCGTCCTATACCCACCGCACCGTCCTTCTCTTACACCTGCTCTGCAGGGTTGGCGGAGTTGCGGCCAGGAGAGACGGCGCGCGAGGTCTATGCCCGCGCCGACGAAGCCCTGTACCACGCCAAGCAAAGCGGCCGCGATCGGTTGAAGATCGTGGCCTAGCTGAGGAGGCGGGCCGGTATCAGTCCGCGCAACGAATTACCCATATAGAGTGTTCCGGCTGTCAGATCGTGGACAGAGATGCGTCCAACCCGCGCCTTGCGCTGGCAGATCAACTCGGTGCGCAAGACGCCGGCGAGCAGGCCGCAGGAGATTGGCGGCGTGCGCAACACGCCTGATCCGTCGTCGAGAAAGACTGAGGTGATGGTGCCTTCGCAGACCTCGCCGCGCTCGTTCAGAAGCAGAACTTCGTCAACTTCGGACGACGGATATTCGGCGCGTGCGGTCTCGTAGACACCACGGCGCGTCGTTTTCATCCGCAGCAATTTGTCGGCGGAATCGAGACGGGTTTCGGCAATCCGGACCTTCCATGTGGTGCCTTCTGGTATCGGCGCGAAGGGAGCCGTGGTGATCTCGATCTGCCCCAGCCGGTCGAGCGTCAGACGCGTTCGCCGTGCCGTTGTGGCGCTGCTAACCGCTTCTTTCAGTTTCGCGGTAGCATCCGTGGGGTCTGGAAAGCCGATGCGGCGCGCGGAGCGGGAGAGGCGCGCCAGGTGCAGGCGCAGCCTGACGAAACCGGCTTCGGGTTCCCAACGCAGTGTTTCGAGCAGCGAGAAGTCGTTCATCGCACGATCTCCTGATCGCCGATCGCAAACCGCGCTTTCAGCAGGCACTCCTCGTATTCGGCTTCGGCGGTGGAATCAAAGACGATGCCGCCGCCGACGTTGAAGACCGCCTTGCCATCGGAAAAGAGGCTAATGGTGCGGATCGCCACCGAGAAGCGCATGCCGCCGCCGGGCGCAATCATGCCGATCGCGCCGCAATAGGCGTCGCGCGGTGTGTCTTCCAGCGCGTGCAGGATCTGCATGGCACTGAGTTTTGGGGCGCCGGTGATCGATCCGCAGGGAAAGAGGGCAGCGAAGATATCGCGAATGGTCAGATTCGGAAGGAGTTTCGCCTGCACGTGGCTGACCATCTGGTGGACGGTCGGATAGGTCTCGATGTCGAAGAGTTTCGGGACATCCAGGGTGCCGACCTCCGTGATGCGCGAGATGTCGTTGCGCAGCAGATCGACGATCATGCGGTTTTCGGCTTGCGTCTTTATGTCGTCGCGCATCGCGGCGACGATTGCCGCGTCCTCGGTATCATCGGCCCCGCGTTTTGCCGTTCCCTTCATCGGATGTGTTTCGATCCAGCCCTCTTCGTCGGTGCGGAAGAAGAGCTCGGGCGAGCGTGAAAGCAGGATGGGGCCGCCGAGATCGACCAGCGCGCCGTATTTCACAGGCTGCCTCGAAATCAGCGACCAGAAGGCGTCGCGCGGATCGCCGGACCAGCGGGCGGTGATCGGCATGGTGAGGTTTGCCTGGTAGCAATCGCCCTGACGTAGGTGCCAATGCAGGCGATCGAATCGCTCTTTATATCGAGCAAAGTCCCAACCGGCCTTGGGCTCGCTCAGGAATTCGTCGTTTTCGCTGCGGTGTGTCTGCTGCGCGAGAGGATGGATACCGGCTTCGGGAGTATCGAAGACGCCGAAGGCGAGCAGCGGCGTCTCCCGGCCTTCAGGTAGGAAAGCGGCGAGCTTTTCCTCGAAGAGGTAGCCGGCTTCATAAGCCATGTAGCCCGCCAGCCATTTGCCAGCCGCTTTTGCCTCTTCCATACGGGCAAGGCCCGCAAGGAACTCGGCGCGCGTCCGGGCAATGATGATCTCCGACGGATCGGAAAAGAGCATCACTTGCCCGGTCGTGTCATCCCGGAACAGAACGTAGCGTTCAGCCTTGGTCATGCCTGCCTTTGGATCGAGAGCTTATGCGCTCTTATCAAGCGCTTCCAATTCGTCGATCAGCCCTTCGATCATCGACAACCCCTTGCTCCAGAACGACGGATCGGTGGCGTCGAGGCCGAATGGCTTCAAAAGCTCCGAATGATGCTTGGTGCCGCCCGCCTTCAGAAGCTCGAAATACTTCTCCTGAAAGCCCTTGTCGGCCTTCTGGTAGACGGCATAGAGCGAGTTGACCAGGCAATCGCCGAAGGCGTAGGCGTAGACGTAGAAGGGCGAGTGGATGAAGTGCGGGATATAAGCCCAGTAGGTCTCGTAGCCTTCCGAGATCTTGATCGCGGGCCCGAGGCTTTCGGACTGCACTGAGAGCCAGAGTTCTCCGATATCATCCGATGTCAGTTCGCCGGCCTTGCGGGCGGTGTGGACTTTGCGCTCGAACTCGTAGAAGGCGATTTGGCGCACGACCGTATTGATCATGTCCTCGACCTTCTGGGCAAGCATCGCCTTGCGCTCACGCTTGTCCTTGGTCTTGTCGAGAAGGGCGCGGAAAGTCAGCATTTCGCCGAAGACGGATGCGGTTTCGGCAAGCGTCAGCGGCGTCTGGCACATAAGCGCGCCCTGGGCGCCGGCCAGAACCTGATGGACGCCATGGCCAAGCTCGTGGGCGAGCGTCATCACGTCGCGCGGCTTGCCGAGATAGTTGACGAGCACATAGGGGTGCGCCGACGGAACGGTCGGGTGCGCGAAGGCGCCGGGCGCCTTGCCGGGGCGGACGGGGGCGTCGATCCACTGCTCGTCGAAGAAGCGCTTGGCGATTGCGGCCATCTCCGGCGCAAAGTTGCCATAGGCCGACAGCACCGTGTCCTTCGCCTCGTTCCAGGAAATCACGGCATTGGAGGTTTCCGGCAGCGGTGCGTTGCGGTCCCAGAAGTTCATTTGGTCCATGCCGAGCCATTTTGCCTTCATCTTGTAGTATCGGTGCGAGAGGCGGGGATAGGCTTCCTTGACGGCAGCCGCCAGCGCGTCGACCACCTCGCGCTCGACACGGTTTGCAAGATGCCTGCTGTCAGCAATGTCCTCGAAGCCGCGCCAGCGGTCCGAGATGTCCTTATCCTTGGCGAGCGTGTTGGTGATCAGCGCGAAGATGCGCAGGTTTTCCTTGAAGGTCTTCGCCAGCGCCATCGCAGCCTTATGGCGAACCTCAGGATCCTTTTCCTGGAGCATGTTCAGCGTGACTTCGAGCGGCAGCTTCTCGCCGTCGACCTCGAAGCGCAGGTCCGCCATCGTCTCGTCGAACAGGCGGTTAAAGGCAGCCGCCGAGGTCATCGATTTTTCTAGGAACAGCTGTTCGAGCTTGTCTTCCAGCTGATAGGGCTTGTCCTTGCGCAGGTCGATGAGCCAGGGTCGGTAGTGGCCGGCATCCGGGTCGTTTGCCATGCAGGCATTGATGACGGCGTCGTCGATGCGATTGAGTTCAAGCGCGAAAAACAACAGATGGCTGGAGAATTCGGTGATCTTTGTCTGGGCGTCACCATAGAGCTTGCCGTTCACCGGGTTCGATGTGTCGGAGAAATAAGTAAGGCCGGCAAAGGAGCCGAGGCGCCCGATAATGTCGTCCAGCGCCTCATACTCCTTCAGTGCCTGACCGATGCCCTCGGAGCCTTTTTTTGTCGCGGCATCGGCAAGCTTGCCCTTCCACTTCTCTTCGAAGGCGATTGCCTGTCTGCCGGCCTTCTCCATGTCGGCGGTAAAGGCCGTGGACGTTGCGGAGGGGTAGAGATCCTGCAGCTTCCAGGTCGGCAGTTCGCCCAGAGCGGCGTCGGTCGCGGAGGCAGCAGAACTTGCCGAAAAATTAATGGCGGTGCCGGAGAGCGTGTTTTTCATCATCGGAGTCCTCTTCCTCTTTTGCGACAGGCTTGACTGTCTATGCCGCTAAAGGCTTGGCATCAAGGGGCTTTCGCCTGCCCACAAGCTCCGTTTCGGGTCGGATTCGGCCTCGTCACAAACGTTAAAATGCAATTGTTTCTCAAAACTGGATGTTCAAGCCTTTCTGCCAAAGTGCCTCTCAGGTTTCGCATGAAGTGAGGCAGCAATGACCGGTTACCATGAGCTCAAGGGTGCAGCGCAGATACTCGTCGTCGAGGACGACCCGATCCAGCGTCGACTGCTCAAGAACGCGATAGAGCGTCACGGCCACGTCGTCCATCAGGCGGAAAACGGCCGGATCGGGCTGGAGATGGTGAAGAGAGGCAGCGGCCTCTATAATGTCATCGTTCTCGACCTGATGATGCCGGAGATGACGGGCCTCGAATTCCTCGAGGCACTGCACGAATTCGGCACGCATGTTCCGGTGATTGTCCAGACAGGGCAGGGCGGTATCGAGACCGTGGTGCAGGCAATGCGCGCCGGCGCCTTCGATTTCGTCGTCAAGCCGGTCTCTCCGGAGCGGATTGCCAATTCGATCTCCAACGCCCTGAAGCTCGACCAGCGCGAGGTCAAGGCACGCGCCGGCCGCCGATCGCGCTCCGGCGCCGTCGGCTTCGATGACATCGTTTCGGCCAGCCCGGCAATGCTCCGCGTCATCGATCTGGCGCAGCGCGCAGCGCAGTCGAACATTCCTGTCGTGCTTGAAGGCGAGTCCGGCGTCGGCAAGGAACTGGTCGCCCGTGCGATCCAGTCCGGCAGCGACCGTTCCGGCAAGCCATTCGTCACTGTCAATTGCGGCGCCATTCCGCACAATCTGGTCGAAAGCATTCTCTTCGGCCACGAAAAGGGCGCCTTCACCGGTGCCACCGAAAAGCATATCGGCAAGTTCATGGAAGCCGATGGCGGCACTATCTTCCTCGATGAGATCGGCGACCTGCCGCTCGAGGTTCAGGTCAAGCTGCTGCGCGCCGTCCAGCAGGGGGAAATTGAGACCGTTGGCGCGCGCACTGCGCACAAGGTCAATGTCCGGCTGATTTCGGCGACAAACAAGGATCTGATCGAAGAGGTCAAGAACGGCCACTTCCGCGAGGACCTCTACTATCGCCTAAATGTCTTCCCGATCACCATTCCCGCGCTCCGCAAGCGAAAGGAAGACATTCCGCATCTCGTGCGCGTCTTCACCGAGCGCTTCTCGAGCGAGCAGAAGAACGGCCATCGTATGTCGGTTAGCTCCGGTGCATTGGCTTTTCTCACAGCCTATGACTGGCCGGGCAATATCCGCCAGCTCGAGAACGCGATCTTCCGCGCGGTGGTCCTCGCCGAAGGCGGTGAGCTGACCGAAGCGGATTTCCCGCAGATTGCGGCACAGCTGCCCGAATACGAGGTCGTTGATCGTTTGGCGCTGGTCGCCGACAACACGCGTGTCGATCGACAAAACGGCTTTTCAGCCACCGACTATCCGGCCCATCAGGCCAGCGTCGAAGAGGCGGTTGCACGAATCACGGAGGCGCCCGACAACGCAATTGCGAGCACAAACCCTGCCGGGGATGTGCGCAAGCTCGCGGATGTGGAGGAAGAACTGATCCGATTCGCCCTTAAATTCTATCGGGGGCAGATGAGTCAAGTGGCTCGGAAATTGGGTATCGGAAGGTCCACATTGTACCGGAAACTCAAGGATTACGGCATAGACCCCGACAATCCGCTGAAGGACGCGGCATAGGTTTTCTAATTAACACTCCGGCAATCATCTTTTGTTACGAAACATAAACCACTTGTTAGTGGGCTGTTCACTATGTAAAGAAAAGGTTGAACGCGTGTGGCATTTTTGCCATCGTGTGACCGCATTTAACAGTCAACGGTGTCAAAGAGGGACCATCGGCTGTCTGACGGGGATTGAGTTGCCGGATCTGAATCGGAATACGAGACCTTCGCGCTTGAACTGGCGCACTAGGTCCACGGGCCTTTGCGGAAAGGTGTTTAGGACGGCTATGGCCGCCCTTCTCGCACTCGCCGTTTCGTCGCCTGTTCTAGTCAGTTCGCCTTCCGAGGCGGCAGGCGAAACGCGTAGTCTCAAACTCTATTTCGTCCATACCGGCGAAAAAGCCGTCATCACCTACAAGCGCAACGGCCGGTTCGACCCGAAGGGTCTCCAGCAACTGAACCGGTTCCTTCGCGACTGGCGTAAGAACCAGCCGACGAACATGGACCCGCGCCTTTTCGACCTCATCTGGGAAGTCTACCGTCAGAGCGGCTCGCGCGACTACATCAACGTCGTCTGCGGCTTCCGTTCTCCGGCCACCAACGCCATGCTGAAGTCGCGCTCGCGCAATTCCGGCGTCGCCGAGAAGAGCCAGCATATGCTTGGCAAGGCGATGGATTTCTTCATTCCCGACGTCAAACTGGCCACTTTGCGCGGCATCGGCATGAAAATGCAGGTCGGCGGCGTTGGATTCTATCCGAAATCCGGCTCTCCCTTCGTCCACATGGACGTCGGCGGCGTCCGCGCCTGGCCGCGCATGAGCCGCGAAGAACTGGTCCGGCTCTTCCCGAACGGCAACACGATGCACATCCCATCGGATGGCCGTCCGCTGCCGGGCTACGAGCAGGCGGTGGCCGATTACAAGCGTCGCGTGAGCTCGACGCAGGTGCAGATGGCAAGCTCCGGCGCCTATTCGGGCTCGTCGGTCGGCGATCAGCCAAAGCATAAGACGCTGTTTGCAGCCCTGTTTGGAGGCGGCGCCGACGAGGCCGAAGACAGCTCCGATGATGATAGCACCGCAGCAGTGGCGGTCGCGAAGGCGACGCCGCCAGCGGTTAACATGCCGAACGCCGCCAATCCCGGCGAGCAAGCGCCCGCGCAGGCTACTGAAGTCGCAAGTGTAAACGCGCCGATTCCGCAGGTGCGTCCGGCGTTCGCCAATCAGCCAGGCGGTAGCGAGATGGCCAGCGCCCTCGTCGCTCCGCAATCCGGAAATGCAGCGCAGCAAGCCCTTTCCGCTGTGACCGAGCAAGGTCAGCAGCAGTTCGCAGATCTCAGCGCCTACAGCGTACCGGTTCCTTCCCTACTCGGACCGCGCCGCTCTCCAGGAGACGCGGAAGTCGCCTCGGCTGATCCATCTGCGATGACGGGGAATCTCGCAGCGGTTCCGACGCCGGGTGAACGACCGGCGCTTGCCGAGAAGCTTCTGGCCGCGGCGAGTGCCGATGCCGAAGCTGAGGACGACATGGTGGACCAGGAAGATACGCTTTCTCCGGCCGTTGCCGATGCTCTCGACCAGCAAAATGTTGATGGCGATCGTCAAGTCGCATCCAACCAGGCGCCGGTCACGAGCGTCGAGCAGGCTATTAACGCGGCAATGCCGCAAAAGGTTCCGGGCGAAAGGCCGCAATTGCAGCTTGCCGCTCTGGCGCCGGCGACGAAGTCCGCAAGCTTCGGCGATGCGTTCGATGCACCGAAGCCGACCGATGCGAATGGACTGTCGCAGGGCCTGCCGACCAAGGGCGGCCGCCCGACGAAGCATGAGGCGGCAGAGGCCGACGCCAGCCGCGCAACGGTTCGCACCGAGCCGAAGCTGACGCAGAAGATCATCTCGCAGTGGGCGCTCACCAATGCCCGCATGGAAATGGTCACCAAGCCGGTCAAGGCGCCGCGCTTCGTCAGCCAGACGCTTCGTGCCCAGCCGACCGCGGTCTATGCCGAGGGCTTCACGAAGACAGCCTCCATCGATCCGGGCCGCTTCAGCGGCACTGCGGTCAACTTCATGGAAGTGCGGAAGTTCGACTCGAACTAAGTCGGACAGAACAAGAATTTCGAAGAGCCGTCGGAGGAATCCGGCGGCTCTTTTGTTTGTGCGCCCAGCATGGGCGCATTCTTGTGGGTGGAAGTCCCACCGTGAGCTGGTCACGGCGAACGAAGAGAAGCGCAACTGCGGAAGGGCGACCGACCGTGGGGAGGAAGCGTGGATCGAAACTGCGGGCCGATGAACAAGAACCGGATATGAGGCGGTGCCAACCAGGGCGAGCGGGCAAACGACCGCGAAGCTCTTGTGACCAAGTGGCGGTGGCGTAAATCCGGCGGTCGTGCAGTGAAGGAGTGCGTT